>NCGL01000057.1 GCA_002256935.1 Bdellovibrio sp. 28-41-41 | reverse complement strand
TAAGAAAGCCGAGCGTGCAAGCAAAAGATCATCAGCAAAGAAATCGCAGACTACGGAAAAGCAAGAATCTGCTGAGCGACAAGTCCCGGGACCTTTCGGTGGCGGTCAAGGCAGGGAAAGTCTAAAAGCCGAAGTAATTCATGCGGTAAATCTAAGAGATAGAGGTCAATGCCAGGCCGTGCAGCCCGATGGCTCAATCTGCGGTCAAAGTCGCTGGGTGCACTTTCATCATATACAACCCGTAGCTAATGGCGGAGAAAATACAGCAGAGAATCTAGTTACGCTTTGTTCAAGTCATCATAGACTTTGGCACTCACAACCCCGACATGAGTGAATGAAAAT
Organism: Bdellovibrio sp. 28-41-41; assembly: GCA_002256935.1. GTDB lineage: Bacteria > Bdellovibrionota > Bdellovibrionia > Bdellovibrionales > Bdellovibrionaceae > UBA2316. The sequence goes on along the minus strand of NCGL01000057.1, from coordinate 26,287 downwards.
AAATGTAAACGAGGGTTATCAAGGCTCTTCCTCGAAAGAAATTTGGATTGCAGATCCCGTCTATCGGCCACCTGACCACCACTTGTTTGCGGCAAGCTTCGAATTGAATTTCGTTAGATTTGGAATCTTGGGTATTCTTCTTTGTGATCTCTATAAAATGAAGGGAAATTCAGGCTAAGCGAGTCAAACGACAGACCTTTTAAATAAATCTTTACAAGTTAAGACGCTGAATTAAGCTACGCCCATGTCACAACTTGCATTAGAGCTGATTAATTTAAAGAAAAGCTATGGAACATTGGAAGCGGTCAAGGGCGTAACCCTTTCTATCAAACCCGGAGAAATTTTTGGTTTGCTTGGGCCCAACGGCGCCGGAAAAACTTCGATCATATCTATCATTACAACATTAGAAAAACCGACGTCAGGCCAAGTAAAGATATTCGGATACGATGTAGAGAAAGATCCAATGGAAACGAAACGACGCATTGGTGTCGTAGGTCAAGAAGTCGTAAATTCTGGTTATTTTGACGTCTTTGAAATTCTTGAATTCATGTCGGGCTACTACGGCATACTAAAAAATAAGGAACGTATCGACTACATCATGCATAAGCTGGGTCTGTATGAACACCGTCAGAAAAAAGTAAAACAGTTATCGGGTGGAATGAAACGTCGTTTGATGGTGGCCAAAGCTTTGGTTCATAAACCAACCCTGTTACTTCTGGATGAGCCAACTGCTGGAGTCGATATTACACTTCGCGAAGACTTGTGGGCCTATGTTCGCGAGCTGCAACAAGAAGGCATGTCGATTTTGCTTACAACTCACTATCTAATGGAAGCCCAAGAACTGTGTCGCCAGGTCGGAATCATCGATCGCGGTCAGTTAAAATTTGTCGGACCGACGTCACAAATCATAGAGCAGTTTTCTGCAAAAAAAATCATGATCAAGTTACGTAAAGATCGCGAATCGATGGCGCACAAAACCTTCTTGAAAAAGAAAGATGGTTTTTTCGAATTCCAGATTCCATCTCAAGAATCAATGGGAAATCTATTTCGGGATCTGTCATTAACGTTAGAAGACGTAGAAGATATCAAAACAGAACAAGGCTCTTTAGAAGAGGCCTTCAAACAGATTGTTTCTAAATAAGGACTATATGGTTGCTCTTTGGACGCTATTTAAAAAAGAAGTAAAACGTTTTCTGAAAGTCATGATGCAAACAATCGTGACTCCCTTCATGAGTAGTTTTTTATACCTTATCGTGTTCGGTGTTAGCTTGGGTTCTAAAATGAATGATGTTTATGCTGTATCGTATCTGGCATTTTTGATTCCGGGCCTTATGATGATGGGTTTGATGAATAACGCCTTTCAAAATTCGTCCTCGTCGATCGCTGTTATGAAATTCAGTGGCGACTTAGAAGATATTCGTGTGACACCTTTGTCGCATCATCACATTTTGATCGCGATGGGGTTGGGTTCGGTGATTCGTGGCTTAACGGTTGCCGTGGTGACATATCTAGTAGGCGTGATTTTCTACTTCATGCAATTTAACTCTTTCTTAGGCATTTCGCATCCACTTGTACTGATTTACTTTGTTTTAGTCGGTGGGTTTGTCTTTGGATTACTAGGGATCTGCATCGGGTTTTGGGCAAAAAGCATCGAAAATATGGCGGCTTTCACGAACTTCATTTTACTGCCATTGCTGTATTTAGGCGGTGTCTTCGTATCGATCGAGACTTTGCCAGCCTGGGCTAAAACTGTTTCTAGCTATAATCCGGTGCTTTATTTGATCAATGGCATGCGCTACGGTGTTTTGGGTGTGTCCGACGAATTTTTCTCGATGGTAGTAAAGGATCTTAAATGTTTCAAAATTTATCTGATAAAATTTTAGCCTCGCTGAAAAAAGTCCGTGGTGGGCAAAAAATTTCGGAAGCCAATATTGAAGAAGTAATCAAAGAAATTCGCATGAGCTTGCTTGATGCGGACGTTAACTTCAAAGTGGTTAAGCGTTTCATTGATGAAGTGAAAGCCAAGTCTCTTGGGCAAAAAGTTATTGAGAATGTAAATCCTGGGCAGATGTTTGTTAAGATCGTGCATGAAGAACTTGTGCGAACACTTGGTGCGGAAGCGATTGAGCTCAACATAGCTGAAAAACCTACTGTTTTGTTTTTAGTTGGTTTGCAAGGGGCGGGTAAGACTACGTCGGCTGCCAAATTGGCTTTGTATCTTCGTACTAAAAAAGAGAAGAAAGTTGGGCTTGTACCTGCCGATGTGTATCGTCCAGCGGCGATTGATCAGTTGCAAACATTAGGTAAACAAAATAATTTCCCGACGTTCGCCTCAACAGTGAATCAGACTCCACAAGAAATTTTGACAGCGGCGCGCGCTTGGGCTGAAGAGTTAAAACTCGATGTCGTTATTGTCGATACGGCAGGACGTTTAACCATTGATGAAGCATTGATGAATGAACTTACTGATTTGAAAAACATTTGGCATCCACAAGAAATCTTGTTGGTTGCCGATGCCATGTTAGGTCAGCAATCCGTACAGGTCGCCGAAGGCTTTCACCAACGTTTATCTTTAACGGGTTTAATTCTGACCAAGATGGACGGAGATGCGCGTGGTGGTGCGGCCCTGAGCATTCGTGAGGTCACTGGAATTCCCATCAAGTTCATGGGTATTGGCGAAAAAGTTTCGGCGCTGGAAGTTTTCCATCCCGATCGCCTAGCCGGACGTATTCTAGATATGGGTGACGTGTTGTCATTAGTTGAGAGAGCTCAAGAAGTGATGGATGAGAAGCTAGCTCAGAAGTCGACAGAGAAAATGATGAGAAATGAATTCTCACTCGAAGATTTTCTGGCGCAGATCCAACAAATGAAGAAAATGGGTGGTCTTGAAGCTATCATGAAATTTTTACCAGGAATGGGTGAGCTGTCTAAGCAGATCAAAAATATGGCCCCACCGGATGATGAAGTGAAAAAAATCGAGGCTATTATCCACTCTATGACCCTTCAGGAGCGTCGTAATCACAAAGTTTTGAATGGTTCACGCCGTCAGAGAATTGCAAAAGGAAGTGGCACTCAGGTGTCAGATGTGAATAAATTGGTTAAACAGTTCGAGGAAGCTCAGAAGATGATGAGCCAATTTATGAAGATGGGGATGGGAAAAGGCATGATGGGGAAAAAATTATTCTAATTTCCACTAGTTTAGACTTGATAAAGTCTATTTTTTTAAATACATAGAATAGGTCTCAAAAAGGATGGAGCTAAAATGGTTGTTATTAGACTAGCGCGCTTGGGTGCAAAACATGATCCTAAATACAGAATCACGGTTGCTGACCAAAGACGATTTGTAAAAGGTAAATTTATCGAAGTATTAGGAAGTTACATTCCTACTCCTCGTGGAAAAGATATCAAAGTTAAATTAGATCTTGATAAGTACAATGAATGGGTAAAAAAGGGTGCACAACCTTCTATGCGTGTTAAGCACGTTGTGAAATTAGCCCAGACTCAAAAATAGGACTTGTAAACTTCTGTACACTCAGTGAATAATTTATTTATCGGGTATGTTTGATTGCAAACAAAAAATGCAGCATACTCGAAACGTTTTTTGAAATTATTCAATTATGGGTCAGACGAAGTTTCATAGGAATAATGCTCATAGGAGTGCACGATGGATAGCTTAAAGTCATTAGTAGAACACATGGCAAAGTCTCTAGTCGATAAACCTGATAATGTTGAAGTCGATGAAATTCCTGGTCCACAAACTACATTGTTAGCTTTAAAAGTTGATAAAGAAGATCTTGGAAAAGTAATTGGTAAACAGGGGAAAACCGCTGCAGCCATGAGAACTATCATTCGTGCTGCCGGCACTAAGCTGAACAAACGTTATCACTTAGATATTATCGAATAATATATAAAAAATCAGATATTTATTTCTAAAGGCCTCAACAGGGCCTTTTTTTTTGTCCAAATTTCATGTAGTTAAATCCACATGTCGACAACAGAACCCGTTAAAGTTGGAAAAATCATTGATGCTCACTCGTTAAAGGGTGAAGTTTATTTTCTCTCATTTGCAAAAGATATCTCCTGGTTAGAGAAAGGCGCCGAACTCACTTTAGAATCTTTCAAAGTCGGCGGTCAAAAAAACTATACAATCACGACCTTTAGGCCTTTTAAGGATGGGGCTTTGATCAAATTTGAAGGCGTCAATAATCGAAATCAATCCGAAGAGCTAAAAGGCGCCATTGTTTATGTGCCTGATGAAAATTTTGTATCAGAACCCGGCGATACGATTTACCTTCGCGAAGTTTTGAATTTCGAAGTGGTCGATGAAGACGGCAAGTCTCTGGGTAAAGTAAAAGAATTCAACTCAAATAGTATTCAAGATTTACTGGTTATCTATACGGGAACATTTTCGTACGAAGTTCCGTTTGTAGATGAATTTATAGTTGAAATTCAGTTTGAAAAATCAACGATCGTGATGAATTTTCCATTGGATTTGATGGACATCAATCGTGTTGTTTAACTTCCTGACTATTTTTCCTGAACTTATCACCGAGAGTCTAAATTACGGTGTTGTTGGCCAAGCGATCAAAAATAAATACATCTCGTGTTCGGTTATCCAATTGCGTGAATTCGCATCTGACAAACATCGTTCTGTTGATGATAAGCCATTTGGTGGTTTTGATGGTATGTTGATGAAGCCTGAGGTTCTAGGAAAGGCGCTAGAAGCCAAACGTCACACTAAAATTCTATTTCCATCTCCGCAGGGGAAGCCACTGACGCAAACGAAAGCTAAAGAGTTAGCAGCGCACGATGAAATCACCTTTCTGTGCGGTCGTTATGCCGGCATCGATCAGCGAATTTTGGTTCACTACGCTATCGAAGAAATCTCGATCGGAGATTACGTCGTCAGCGGTGGTGAATGGCCATCGTTGATCATCATGGATGCCGTGGCCCGGCATATTCCGGGTGTTTTGGGGAATCAGGTTTCTTTGGATGCCGATTCGTTTTCTAACGGTATCTTGGAATCACCGGCGTTCACTCGCCCTCAGGTTTGGAATGACTTGAAAGTGCCGGAAATCATTGTGGGCGGAGATCATGCTAAAATCAAAAATTTTAATGAGTGGATGTCTTTGCTTGTGACCTTGAAAAAGCGTCCAGATTTGCTAGAGAATTTAGATCCTAAGAGTCCGCTTGGACAAAAATGGCAAAACAAATCTAAACTTAAAGAGTTTTACAATCAGCTATCGATCGAGGATAAAAAGTCGTGTGCTTTAGATACTATGGAGACCTTACTTAATGAAATCTGACACCCCTTATGTACCTAAAGTTGCCATCGGTTTAGTTCATTATCCCATCATCGATCGCGAAAAAGACATCGTGGCAACGAATGTGACTAACTTTGATATCCATGACATTGCCCGGGCGGCAACTGTATACGGCGTTGAACGCTACTACATCGTTCATCCGATGAAAGAACAATTGATGTTCGTGGAAAGAATTTTGGATCACTGGCGGGTCGGCCAAGGGGCCAAATTTAATCCATTTCGTAAGACAGCTTTAGATCCGGTTCGAACGGCCGAGGATTTACAAAAAGCCATAGCGGACTGGAAAAAAAATACATCATGGGAGGGTGAAGACCCGATCGTGATTGCGACCCATGCTAGGCCTGTAAATGGGGCTCAGCCACTGACCTTTGCGGGCGCCCGAGAAATCATGTTTGACCAGAAAAAACCAGTATTTGTAGTGTTTGGGACCGGCTTTGGATTGACCGATGAGTTTATGAAGGATTGTCATTACGTGTTAGAGAGCATCCGAGGTGCCCCACCACGAGACTATCGACATCTTTCTGTTCGCTCGGCAGTGAGTATCTGTCTTGACCGTTTGCTTGGACCATGGTAGCTGTCAAAGTTCTGAAAAAAAAGGAAATAGTACAATGGCAAAAGCAGCATCTAAAAAAGCGAAAAATACTTTAGGCGAAAAAACTGGAAAACAACTTATCCGTCGTTTAACAGCAAAGCCAATCACTAAACAAATGGACACTTTCTCTTCTGGCGATACTGTTAACGTATACGTTAAAGTAAAAGAAGGCGAAAAAGAAAGAACTCAGGTTTACAAAGGCGTAGTAATTAAGATCCAAGGATCTGGTTCAGCTAAAGCGTTCACAGTAAGAAAAATTTCTTCTGGTGTTGGCGTTGAAAGAACTTTTCCATTCAGAAGCCCACTTGTTGAACGCGTTGAAAAACTATCAACAGGTAAAGTACGTCGCGCGAAACTTTACTACTTAAGAGACCTTGATGGTAAATCAGCACGTATCGAATCTGAATTAGTAACTGCGTCTGCAGCAACTAGTGCTAAAACTAGTGCTAAAACAACTGAAGCTTAATAAAATAGATGCGATCCAGGCCAGCACACTGGCTTGGATGGAATTGCCCTATGATTACATAATCGGGGTAGATGAAGTGGGTCGTGGCTGTCTGGCTGGGCCCGTTGTTGCAAGTAGTGTGGTTTTCACTAAAGCAACATCGTCTAGTTGGTCGACATTCAAAGATTCAAAAACACTCTCAGAAATTAAACGAAACGAACTCAGTGTAAAAATTCAAAACGAACACGTCCACTCATTGGGCTGGTGTGATCAATCTGAAATTGATGAAATTAATATTTTAAAAGCCTCTCTGCTAGCGATGAAGCGATCGATAGATAAATTGAATTTACCGGCTTCGGCTTCCAAAGTCGTGTTGGTAGATGGCAATCAGTTTATTGGTGATTTGCCAGGTTATGATCAAATTGCAATCGTCAAAGGTGATTTATGGATTTCTTTGATTTCGGCAGCGTCGATTGTAGCCAAAGTTCATCGTGATACGCTGATGAAAGATTACGAGACTCAGTATCCTGGCTTCGGATTTTCTGAGCACAAAGGTTATCCTACTCAAGGACACAAAGATGCTATCGCTTCTTTGGGAGTGACTACGATTCATCGTAAGTCTTTTCGAGGAGTTAAGGAGCATGTACTTTGAGCACGTTAAAGGGTTAAATTCTGAACACAAGGTCATTCGCCATCTGCAAAATCAAGGATGGAAACTGCTACAGCACAGGTTCAAAACCAAATTGGCAGAAATTGATCTGATATTTCAAAAAAACAATGAATTAAGAATGGTTGAAGTGAAATCCGTAGCGAACTGGGATTTTGTTTCATATCGGGTTTCACGCAGTCAGAAACAGCGATTGATCCGCGTATATCATTACTTTCAAAGGCGGTACGCTCTAGATATCTCACTTGAATTAGCTTTAGTTCCAGCGGACGGGGACATTTTATTTATTGAAATTGAAAATGATTGTTGAGAGACTGAATGTAATGAAACTAAAAGTCGCTGCCTTACTGTTGGTGTTTTTCTCGCAATCCGCGTTTTCGCAAGATTTAAAACAATTCTTAAAATCATGTGGCTACGGAACATTAGCCGGAGCCGGTTTAGGTTTAGCTAGTTTAGTTTTTGAAAAGAAACCAAACGAAAGCTATGGAAACATAGCTCGCGGCGCTTCACTTGGGTTGTATGGCGGTGTTGCCTACGGACTATTTGCAATGAATCAGTCAGCGACTAAGAATGATAATGATATCGTAGATCTTCCATCGAATAAATTGTTCGTGTATCCCACAGCCGATGGAAAAATTGAAACACTCTACGTTTTGAGATTTTAATTAATAATCTGATCCAGCGCTTCGTTCGTCAATGGCGGCTTAGAATTTCCATCGAATGTAAACTCAAATGAAAGCTTCAGTTCTTGTGTTCCCGACGTGACTTGGTATTGCGCAAGCGTAATCAACCAGCATTCTCCGGGCGGTTTGAATTGGCTAACATACGCCCAAGATTTGATGCGTTTATTTTTTGAATTGTTTAGCCAGTTGCCGTCGTACACAAATTGTCCAATCAAATTGAAATACTTAGTGATCAAGCCGGCTCTGAATATATAATCTTCCGTGCGCTTACTAGAATCGACATCTTTACCTGGAGTGATTTCATAGGTTTTATTCAAACCCAGCTCGAAAAAATTACCGAACTTGTTAGTGAAGCGTGCGGATGAGGATACGTTGGAAACTTTTTGATACGGGTAGTAGTTAACCAATGAAGACGTCGAAAACGAATCTAAATTAACATTTAAATAGGCAGCGATATTCGACCATGGTTGTTTTGTTGAGGAATTTAGGTTTGATTGATAGACGTCATACGACTGCGACAAGCTCAGGGATGCGAGTTGTTTATAGACTGGCGCATTGCCTTCCCAAGACTTTTCAGTCAGACGTTGCAGTACCGAAAATGTGACGATTTCGCGATCTAAACTGCGATCTAGATAGTCGAATTGCAATCCGAACGGGCTGGCTAAGTCACCGTCGGATATTCCATCTTGGCTTGTGAAAGGAATTTCGGTTTGGTTGTCTTTATCAAAACCCCAGAATGGATGTTCTTTACGATCAACCCAAGGCGTTTTTGTGTACGTCACTTGCGGAATGACTTCGTGGCGTAGTTTTGTGCCTTTAAGATCATTTGATGTCGAATAAATCTGAGTCAACTGAGTGCGGGCGCTGACTTCAGTTTTTAAATAACGACGATACAAGCGCGAATAATCATCAGTCAGCTGGAATTGGTATTGAGTTTCGCGGTAGGAAACTTTTGGCAAGATATCTACGGTGTCGTTTAAGTTAATTGGATAGCTTAAGGTGGGCTTAAAGTCTAAGCGCTGTCCGGTGCGAATTAAATCTGTGTAAGGATTATACTCACCATCGCTGACCAAAGCGCATGCCGGATCGCGATCGTAGTCGGCAGAGTTACAGGAATTTGTAGGGAAGCGCAGTTTGTTTACGCTATCATAAGTCATGTCATCATAGCTTTTACCGGCGCGAGCTAGGTTCAGGTAATTTAGATCCCAGCTATAAAGAAGGGATGAGTTTTTAAACAACGGTTCGGTCATTTGCGAGACGCGTAGTTCTGGCACGCGGTGGACACTTTCGTCATTTCCAGATAGTGGATCACTTTTAAGCATATTCAAGTGATAGGCGGTATCGATATTGGCGTGAATGTTTTCAAAATTCTTAGTTAAGCTCATTCGGTTTTCAAATGAAGGCTCATTGTGATTGCGCGTTTCGCGTGAGAAATCTTTTGGATATTGTAAATCGCTGGCGTTATTGATCTGCATGCGATGGATATAGTCGTTTGGTAACTGCGTGTAGTGATCGTACTTGATAAACCAGCGATTAAAACCATCGCCTTTGTGTTCATCATTACGGAATCGATTCACGCGATCTTCATTTTGAAATACTTTGTCTCGCAACCAACCTGTGCTGAGTTCGCCGTAGCTATCGGCATTCAGCATGTATCGGTAGTTGATCAAGTTCTTAGCTCCACGCAATTCGTAGTTCTTAAACGTGTAGGTCAAATCTTCATTGCGTGAGATAACCCAGAATAAAGGTTGTGAAACCGTTAAACCGCCGGCCTGAGAGGATTCAAACTCAGGTGTTAGTAGGCCGGTTTGACGATCGCTCTTTAGAGGGACAATTAAATATGGGATCCAAAAAACGGGAACACCGCCAAATTTTAAGAATGAGTTCTTTATGTATGCATAGCCGCCGAGTTCAGCTCGAATTTGTGAACCTTGAAAACTCCACGACGCCGGGCAGTTCGTGCAGGTGGTGTAATCCGCTTTAACAACGTAGTAGTCATTTTCGCCGGTTTTATTGATGAGTTCGCCTTCGAAAATTACGTTTCCCGATTGAACGAAGCCTTTTGAGATCACACCAGTGTTAGATTCGTAATCAAACCAGATCTGATCGCCGCCAATGGTTGATTTCGTTTGAGTCATTAGAACTCGGCCACTCATGTAGACACGTTTTGTTTTTAAGTAGATTTTCGCGCGATCGCAGCGGATATGATAGTCTTTAAATACAATTTGCACGCCGCCTTTGAGGTCGACGATTTCGTTTTCATCGCGTTCTAGACTATCTGCCTGTATGACAAGACCCTGAATCTTGGCATTTATGATTTCTGCGTACAGATTCGAGCTTAGTAATAATAAAAAAAAACCAGTAGTTGCCGCATGTTACGTAGGCAAATGACATCATTTTCACTCGCCTTTGTCTAGGTATTTCTTTCGTCTAAAAATCGAAAAAAGAGCAGAACTCGGCTACTGTGATTTCCATTTTGAGACGATAGGTTATAAAAGCAAGGAGTGCTATGAAGACAGAAGCTGTAAAACTAAGCGATGGGTACCATATTACCTTTACTGGTAAGCTAGATTTAATGAAAACTAACTATTTGCGTAATGTACTTCTGAAAGATTTTAAAAACCAATGCGTTTGTTTTGATCTAAAGAGTTTAAGTTTTGTTGGATCAAACGGAATTTTGCATTTTTTTACAACTGTAAATGAAGTTGCCGCTTTAGGTAGCATTCAGTTTCAGATTAACGGATTGAATGAAGATTTCAAGAAAATCGTTAAGTCGTATAATTATACTCATTTATCGTTTGATTTCGTAAGTGTATTACCAACGACGTTGGAAAAAACAGAGGCAACAGCAGATTTAATCGAAGATGAATGGCTGGATACTAACCCAGCCATCCAAAAAACTGATATAACAAACGCGGCGTAGAGTTTAACCTTTAGAGTTTAGCTGCTTGCTAAGTTCAAGATTGATATTTTCTAGGCTATCAAGAGCCGACTTCAACTTGTCGGTTTCTTTATTTTTTTGGTTCCATAAAAATTTCATAGATTCTAGCTGCTGCTCTAAATCCAAATTCTTTTGCGCTAAATCTTGGTTTTCTTTGCTCAACATGCTTAGCGTAATCCTTAGATCTTTGTTTTCTGTTTCATGCTTGTAATTGAATTTCTTTAATTCCAGTTCTGTGGACTTAAAAGACTCAAACATTTGTGCAATTTCAGATTGTTTGGTTTCAACTAGACGTTCGAGTTCAATTTTCTGGTTTTCAGAATCTAAGAATCGATTGTAGTACTCTTTATTTTCACTGGCGACTTTTTCGCTAAAATCCAGTTTGGCTTGGATTTCAGTGAGATCGCTTTTCAATACTTGGATTTCGCTTTCAAATGAATCTGTGATTTTCGAAATTTTTAAATTATCTGAATCAATTTGAGCTTGGTAATTTTTGATTAGCTCGTTCATTTGAGTGCGTAGTTCGCGTAGTGCTAATTCTTTTTGTGCTAATTGTTCAACGACGCGCTTGTGTTGATTCTCTAGGGACTTGGAGTAATCTTTTAATTGCGAGAAATAAGGTTTTACCTGAGTCTTGATTTTTTCTTGGTATCGTTGTAATCGACTGATTTCAACAAATTGCATTTGTGTTTTTTCAGTCAACATTGAATTTTTAACATCAAGAACTTCATTGATTTCTGTAAGTTCTGAAATCGACAATCTAGAGGCTTTGTCTTTTTCGCGCAGGACATAGATTTGATCGCCAAGCACCGATTTTTCATGCGAGTGTTCTTCAATTTTTTTCTTTAAATCTTGGATTTCATTTTCATAAATAGAAAGTCGGCGAAGAGTGACTTTTAATTTCTCATTGTTTTGATCTTGAATAGAAAGCAATGTTTCAAGTGACAATGAATTGCCATTTTTTTGCACTCGATTCGGATTTATATTTGTCAGAGTTGAAGACAATGTGTTCGGAGCAGATCCGATTTCATTATTTTTTTTATCTGTGTGAATCGCGTGCGAATGAAAAAGATTAGTTGTGTCCATAACTTATTGTATCAAAATGGGATGTATTCTCAATCCAAGGTCCTAAAACTAGACCTTGGTCGCCGGTGGATTTCTTTGCAGGACTTTTGAATCCCTATTGAGTGAACTAGACTAAAGAGTGCCGAGACCTAGACCGAAGAATAAGTATGAGTCAATTCAAGCTCGCTTTTTCTGCTGAACACGAAACAAAACGTATTTTTGAAATGGGGATCGATCCCAGTGATTTCGGTAAACCGGATCGACTACGCTATCGTATTTTGATTCAGGTTATGGAAGAGCAGTATGAGCCGGCGATTGAAGAGCTAAGGCAGTTCTATAAAACTGAAAGTGCATTTCCGTCTTTTAATCGGCGCGTAGAACGCTATATCAATCACTGTATTGATATTATTTATGCGATTAAAGCTAAACGTAATTTCCCAGGTATTAGTCAACTAACGCGGGCTAAACAACAAGAGCTTCGCGATCGTTTTAAAGACCATTTTAACGAACTTATTTTCATGCTAAGAAAGATTGAAAAAGTAGAGCGTGATTTGGAGCTAGAAGATGCTCGTAGTACTATCTATGTCGTAAGAGCGATGTGGGTAGCGGCATTGGCGCTGTTAGTAACTTGGTTTGTTATCGAGATTTATCGCGGACTTGCGGTAACCAGTTTCGTTGTTCTAGAGGAGACATTCACCAAATGGGTGGATGCCGCCTTAGATATGCTTAAGCTGTAATTCCATTATTTGACGTTTGAATACAGCGATTTCAAAACCATAAAGTTTTGTCCGCCATCTAATTTTTTTCCATTAACAAAGATTGTTGGAGTGCCTGTGATTTTAGCGTCTTCGCCTTCTTTGGCCGCTGTTTTAACCCAGTTTACAGTGTCTTCTGAACCCATACATTCTTTCATTTGAACACAGCGAGATTCGTCAATACTGCAGATTTTTTTGTCTACCTCTTCATTGTTTGAAACGCCGTGGAAGAATTCTTGGTTATCAAAAATGTAGTCGTGGTATTTGAAACCTTCTTTGTATAATTTTTCTGCACAATACGTAGCAAAAGATAATCGGCAACGAACACCATCGCCAGCGCCTTGGAGCCCTGGGCTTGTGTTGCATGTTCCATCTAATGGATACGGTTTGAAAACTATTTTTACGCCAGGGAATGTGCTAACAAATGTTTTCAAAGGGCCATTGGCATGTTTGCAATGAGGGCACAAATAGTCAGCAAATTCGACGATCACAAACTTTGCATCCTCAGCCCCTTTAGAGATACCCCGAGCTAGATCGAAATTCACTGGCTCTTTAGATTTCCAAGATTGAATGCTTTCAGTGATATACATGTCCAAACGATCGCTAGTAAACTGTTTGTTGATGTTCCAGTTAACGAATAGTCCAAGTAAAGGGATAGCGACTAAGATGTAGAGTGTTCCCTTGTTTTCAGTAAACAGATAAGGCAGGTTCAGACCAAGGCTTTGGCCTTTTTCTTTTGAAAAATGTAAGCATAAAAACGTGATCGCAGACAGCACGTAAGCAGCGATACAGAACGGGCAGTATGAACTTAGGAATGCTAGCGAGATAGTTCCCATCACAACGGATACGAGAAGGGTAAAGCCAGAAAGAACATAGCCAAAGTAAAAGGCGCGACGGCTTTCAGTTGAGGATAGGAAAAAGTTAAGGAGCAGGATCAAAAGTCCAGCATTGGTCAATGCGCCTAAGGTAGCTATAGGAACGCCGAAAATATCAGCAAACTGGCTTGAAGAAGCAACATCGCAGTTAAATTTTTCGTTTATGTTACAAACGCTGGAAGAATCGATTCCAAATTTTAAGCTGTAATACTTAAACGATAAGTAGACGTGCAATCCGATGGCAGTTAAAGTTGATAAAAACGCGACATAGATTAATTTTTTGCTTTTTGTTTCCATTTCTTAATGAGACCATAAAACAGTGCTGAGGTGAAATTATTTCTAGTACTCATTTCCTTGGAGAAGTTTAGTGACAGGGGGCGGCGATAGAGTCCAAATAAAACGGGATCTTTATCAATATGTTTTGAATCAGGTGAATTTGCGTTCGGGCAGCCCACGTTCAGAAATAAATAAATATAAGAAGACGTACGATCATTTGAACCACCGCTCGTGGAAGATTTCCCATCGTGACGAGCTTTTTCAAGCCATTCGGAAAAATAAACTGATTTTTATGGGCGACTTTCACTCGTTACATCAGTCCCAGCGTTCCCATTTACGCATTCTTAAGAACATCCAGTTGAAATCATTTCGAATCGCCGTCGAGTGCATAGCTTTTCAACACCAAAAGTACGTCGATCAGTACCTAACTAATCAAATTTCAGAAGCTGATTTTTTGAAACGTGTGGAATGGAAGAAGACATGGGGATTTCCTTGGGAGAATTACCAAGAGATTTTTCAGTGGGCCAAGCAGAATAGGGTTCAAATCGTAGCGCTTAACCATGTGCACCATCGTAATCTAAAAGACTCTTTAAAAAAGCGTGATGTGATTGCCAATCAAATCTTGAATGATGAGTTGGAGAAGTCACCAACGCCGATTTTTGTTATCTATGGAGAGTCTCACTTGGCGTCTGCGGCGTTGATGAAAGGGTTTGATAAGCAAAAGATCAAGTACCTTAAGATCTTCCAAAATATCGATGAAATCTATTTTGAGCTTATGGACATTAACAAAGAAGACGATATCGACGTTGTTCGTTTTAATAAAAATGAATATTGTATCATGAACGTGCCGCCATGGGTGAAGTGGCAATCTCACTTAATGTACTTAGAAAAAAAATACGATCATGAAATCGAGAACGAATCTCTCGATTTTACAGACTACATTGATCAATACATAAAGCTAATATCACAAGAGCTAAAGATAAATATTAGTTCTAAAAATTTGAGCGTGTATTCGTCGTTTGATTTCTCATTTTTAAAACGACTTCAGCAGAATACAACGCGTGATGAGTACAGTTTCTATAAACTTTTGATTGAAGAAGAGCGAACGTTTTATATTCCAAGGTTAGGTTTCGGTTACCTGGGGAGATCGACTATTAATCAGGCATCGGCGCTGGCGATGCAGTATGTGTACTTTGAGTTAAATAAGATTAAAGACATCAAGTACTCGCTGCCAGAACATTTTTTGAGTCTGATTTGGTTGGAGGCCGTTAGTTATTTCGGGACTAAACTTATAAATCCTAAGCGCAAAACAGAAACTATAACTGACATTAAGAAAAGAATTCTGGATTCTGACACTAAAGAAATTAAAAAAGAGCCTCTAAAGCTAGCATTGTTTCAAAAAACGAAAGAAGTGATGATTTTGTCTGGGCGACCAGTGCTAAAAAATAAAATGGAAGTAAAACGAAATTCTAGCTATATCCGCTGTGCCAATTTGTTAGGGTCATTGTTAGGTGAAAAGATATACAAAGGCTATAAGAGTAAGTTTTTAACTCTCGATTTTGTTCTTTCGTTAATTAAGAAAAAAATCGGAATGCAATCGTTTGATATGTTTTACTATGAAATGCTAGAAGTAATTGAGAACCTTCCTGAAACATTTAAGAGTAAAATAGATCGATTATAGTGAATCACTATAATTAACTTCATGCGCAAAAAGTCTAGAATAGTCTAAACCAATAGACGGCCGGACAAAATATTCCTACTCTATATTGCATGGAACACTTCGAATGAAAATTCTGATTGTAGAAGATGAAATTGATGTAGCTGATTTAATCCAGATTTTTATTTCCCTAGAATTTCCTGAGGCGGAAGTTACTATCGCTACCGATGGTAAGATGGCTTTAGAGAAACTAAGTGTTTTGCGCTCTGTAGACTTTATCTTTTCAGACTTCAATATGCCTATCAAAAATGGTGGCGATTTGTATTTGGAAGTTCGTAATCTATACCCAGAGCTACCGTTTATTTTAATCACTTCTGAAGATCCTAAAAGACATAAACA
Organism: Bdellovibrio sp. 28-41-41; assembly: GCA_002256935.1. Lineage (GTDB taxonomy): Bacteria > Bdellovibrionota > Bdellovibrionia > Bdellovibrionales > Bdellovibrionaceae > UBA2316. Next base: position 10,608 of record NCGL01000057.1, on the reverse strand, counting down.
GTTTGTGGCGGCGACCAATTTTTATCATATTGACAAGCCGTTTTCAGATAAAGATATCAGCAATCGAATTGTTCAGATTCAGTCGGGAGTTAAACCATCGCTAGGTAAGTCGAAAGACTACGTACCTATCGATGTGATGACTCTTCAGCGTTTGTTTAAAATCAGCACGCCTGTTTATCTGAAAATCTCGAGCGAGAAGTTTGTTAAAGTGCTACATGCGGGAACAGAGTTTAATCAAAACGAAGTTCATCGTTTTTCAGGCAAAGCGATCGATGAACTTTATGTCGAGAAAATTGAGTTTGAAAATTTTATAAAAGAGTATCGAAAAAATGTATTTTCTAGATTGGCTTGGGAAAAAGTTAAAACAGAAGAAAAATTTAATATTTTAGCGGATGATATTGCGTTAATAGGCAAAGCGTCTCGTATTTTCGGATGGTCACCATCAGTTGTGGCGTTGGCTCAAGAAAATATTTCAAACGTAATCAACGTTGTAAAGGCAGAGCCGGGATTTGCTCGTTGGGGCGAAATGCTTAAAAACGACAAAAACAAAAAATTAGCATCGCATGCTATTTTGCTGACATTTATGCTGACTGAGCTTGCCACTCGGTTGAGTTGGGCGTCGGAAGGAACTATCGAGAAGTTAACGTTTGCAGCCATACTGCATGACATTGAGCTTGATGATGATTTGTTTGCGGATAAGCAAACACTGTTAATGCATGATGAAATTATAAATCTAAAAGAAACCGCGGCAGAGAGCAAAGTTCTGTCGCATCCGATCGATGCCGCTCAGTTAACTTTGAACTGGCCAATGTGTCCAAGTGATGTGGATGTCATTATTCGTCAACATCATGAGCGTCCTGATGGGCGTGGGTTTCCTTTAGGATTGGCGTCTTTTAAAATCTCACCGTTAAGCGCGGCTTTTATTATGTGTGAAGACGTGATTTATAAAGCTATGATCGATGATCCTGACGATCTTAAAAACTACTTTGTGGGTCAAAAAGACTACTATGCGCGCGAGCCGTTTAAGAGTATATACCCAAAACTTCTTGAGATTTTCCTCTAGTTTTATAAAAACTGTCTTTTTTTTAGACGATTTCCTAGACCCAGGACTTTAGTAATTTTCCTCTATACTTTTCTTTAGTCTAGCCGATCTAGTCTGTATGCGACTTACAATAGGAATATTTACACAGTTTTGTTTGCTTCTGATGTTGGGCCTCACAATCATCTACTTTAAATCAGAAAACTACTTTGAAAAACAGCAATTGTTGGCAGACATGCCCAAAGATAATTCTGATCTACTAGAAAAGAAAGAATTTGAACTGCGAGTGGTTCGTGCTCAAATGGACGAGGTTAAGTCGGAAACATTAGCCGTTCTTGAAAAAGAAGGCGCGATGCCAGCAAATAGCATAGCGCTGCAAAATCTACGTTCACAATTAAGAAGTCCGGCCTCTCTGCCGCCGATCGACATGAGTCTGTTTGAAGCCGAGAAAATCAAGAAAGCATTTCGTGCAAAAAACTATTTTGAAGTTACGGAGCTAGCGGAAGATTTCTTAGAGAAAAATTCACAAAGCGTAATGGTTCCTGAGGTTACATTTTTTGCGAGCGAGTCCTATTATCTAAATCGTCAGTTTGATAAAGCCATTACATCCATCGAGAAAATGACAAACCTATTTCCAGATCACATTATGACTGGGTATGCTCTGCTTCGTTTAGGGCAAATCAGTGAAAAAGCAGATCAAAACGCAGAGGCCATTTCGATTTACAAAATTATTAAAACTCAATTTAAAGACAAAGGTTTGGCTGCCGAAGCCGAACAAAGAATCGCTCGATTAGAAGAATAACTATGAAACTAACCGTCGCTATTATTATATTCATCTGTAGCCAAATCGCGATGGGCTACGTGGAATTTCCTAAAAACTGTTTATCGTCGCCTTCAGAGCCCATTTGCCACTTCGGAGCCGTAAAGAAAACATCATCTTATAGTACGAAAAATCTTCATGTCTATATGGGCAAAGAGACCCTGCTGAAAAAAGAGAATGGTCAGTTGGAATGGGTTTATGGACCGGTGTTATTTGAAGTGGAATCAAAGTCCTCTGTGTATTTTAAGAAAAACCAAATCACTTTGCAAAAAGGTAAGTATCTATTTTTCGGTGCAGAAAGTGCATTGAAGGTCGATGTGCTAGACGGCGTATTTTCGCTAGGAACTTATGAAGTGACAGAAGGTTTTCAAGGATCCTTTTCGATGTCAGCGGGCCGAATGAGTTTTGAGCCATTGCAAGCGATTGCTTTGAAAGAGCATCTCGTACGCTACGTGAATGTAAAAAGTTTGAATCGTGAACAAGCGAGCGAGTACATGGACGAGTTTGTTCCCAAGCATAAAAACTATCTTGCGTGGGTTGATGAATTAAATGAAAATCTAATAAAGAGGTCCATTGCTCATGACCAAGAGCTTCTTCGGGTTGCACGGGAAGCCAAGCGAAGAGCGCACGTTGCCCAAGAAAAACGAAAAGCTGATTTTTTTAGCAAGGTTTTCGAGAGATAACTCGATGAACGTCTATCCTTATGATACGGACTAAAGCCGTATTTTCTTAAAATACCAAAAATTGGATCATAAAAACTGAGGGACTCCTTTAAAATGGAATGTATATCCAGGAGGGATATGATGGCCATTTCACGATCAGATCGGGCGAATGAAACAAGTCGCATTTCAGATTTAAAAGAAGAGTATGATTCGCGTGAAACGTCGAATTTGAAAAAAAAGAATGCGGAAATGAAACGCAATCAGCAAAAACATCAAGAAGAGTTGAAAGAGACTCGTGAAAGTTATGAAAATAAAATCAATGATATGCAAGGTAAGTTCTACGAGCGTTTGAGTGATCGAGATCGTAGCCATCAAAAACAAATTGAAGATGTTCGCGGCGTGTACGCCAGTCAACTACGCAAAAAAATGGAAGATTCTCAAGGCGAACGTGAAAATCTAGTGGATAATTATGAATCAGAAAAACAGCATCAAAGTAAAGTGATTGAGAGCCAGCGCAACTTGGCTCAAAGAAAATTTAATGACGAAATTAGTAAACGAAACGAGCAGATTGATAGCATACATCAATCAAGCCGCGCCAATATGAAGGCGACTCTGGAAGAGCGTGATCAGAAAATGCGTGAAGCGCATGGTAAAGAAAAGAAAGTATTAGTCTCTGCGAGTGAAGATGAGCGGCAGCAGTCGTATGATGATCGTGCTAAATTGCGTCGATACTATGAATCAGAGATCGGTAACTATAAAAAAACAAATCAAAGAGAGAATGATAACTGGGCGAGCAAGTATTCGAACACAGTGAAAACTATGAATTCACAGTATTCCGACGAAATAGCTGTGCGTGATGAAATTTTAAAGCAAGAAGTAGATAAGACCCGCGATAAATTTGAAGGCAAATATGCGGCGTTAGAAGAACGGCTGAACGGAAGTAACGGAAGTTTCCGTGACAACGTGGACGAGAAATTAAACAATCAAATTCGTTCCAAAGATAATGAGATTTACAGATTGAAGAATCGGATGTATGTCGATCAGCTGAATCAGAAAAAGATGGACGGAATCGAAAAACAGCATATCGTTGATGATTATGAAAAAAAGATAAATATCTACGAGCGTAATATAAATGATCAGCGAGAAGTGTTAAAAGACGTTAACGACAAACGCGTTTCTAAGGTAAATCAAACAAACGCAGATGTGCTTCAGGAAGTGACGTTGAAGTCTCGTATGGGGCAGGCTTTGGCTGATGAAAAACATCGTCAAGATCGTGCCGCAATCCAAGAGCAAAATAAAAATGAAATATTTAACGTGAAAAATTCGGCAGATAAACATGTGGACACGATCCAGCGAATTGCCAATGCCAATGAAGGTCGTATCACAGAATATTACGATGAATATTTAGACCAAATGAAAGAAGGCTACCTAGCAAAAATATTTGATCAGCGTGAAAAACACGATAGAGACTTAAATAGTTTGACTGAGCTGATGGGTGATAAGTTCAGAAAGCTTAAAACTACCTATGAACAACGTTTGGATAGAACGACGCGAGGCTATGAAGACAAGATAGCGCGTTTGAATGATGATCATGCCAAAGATTTGAAGTCATTTGGCAAACAAACCGAGGCGGCAATGTCAGAAAAGCAGGAGCAATATCGGGCGCAGATTGATCGAATGAACGATCGGCACCAAGAAGATATGAAAGAGCTCTCTGTAAAGATGCAAAATTATAGCCGGAAAGCTTAAAAATGAAACTATATACTCGTAAGGCAAAGATCGTGGCTACGCTAGGGCCGTCTACTAGCACAAAAGAAACTATCAAACAGGCGATTGAGTCAGGTATGAACGTGGCTCGATTGAATTTCAGCCACGGGAATCACGAGGGCCATTTAAAAAATATTGAGTATATTCGCGCTTTGTCTCAAGAACTGAATGCTCCCGTTGCAATCCTTCAAGATCTGCAAGGTCCGAAAATTCGTGTGGGTCGGTTTCCTAACGGTTCAATCGTATTAAAAGTGGGCGACGTTATCGAGATGACGCCAGAATCAGTAGAAGGTACCGAAAAACTAATTCCATGCGATTTGAAAGAACTTCTATCGATCGTTTCGGTTGGATTTAAAGTTTTACTTGATGATGGTTTGATTGAGCTTGTTATTGAAAAAATTAAAGAGACCTCGGTAGTCTTGCGCGTGATTTATGGTGGATTGTTGAAAGATCGCAAGGGTATTAACATCCCAGAGGCGAAGCTGCCGATTAAGTCCCTGACAGAGAAAGATCTTATAGATTTAAAATTCGGTTTGAAAAACAACGTTGATTATGTGGCGCTTAGTTTTGTTCGGCACGGTCGCGATATTCGCTACTTGCGTGAACTCATTGAACTTGAAAACAGCGAAGCAAAAATTGTAGCTAAAATCGAAATGTTAGAAGCATTAGAGAACTTAGATGAAATTATTCGTTTATCTGATGCAGTGATGGTGGCTCGTGGTGATTTGGCTGTTGAAGTCGGTCAAACTCGATTGCCCGGTATTCAAAAGAAAATTATTACCATGTGCAATGATATGAACAAGCCAGTTATTACAGCGACCCAAATGCTGGATTCAATGGTTGAAAATCCGCGACCGACACGTGCGGAAATTACGGATGTGGCGAATGCCGTTCTGGATGGGACTGACGCGTTGATGTTATCTGCTGAAAGCGCGAGTGGTAAGTACCCATTTAAAACAATTCAAACGATGCACGAAATTATCGCCGAAGTAGAAAAGAACGAAGAGAAATACTATCGTATTTCTTTAGAAAATGAATTTTTAAGTATCCCAAGTAGTATTGGTGCGAGTGCCTGCTTAAGCGCATTGAAGCTGAATGCTAAAGCGATTGTATGTTTAACGACGTCGGGTAAGACAGCGCAAATTATTTCTGGATTTAGGCCTCAGGTGCCTATCTACGCGATGACCAGCCAGCTTGAGGTGTTGAATCGCCTTGAACTTACATGGGGTCTTCAAACACTGAAAATCGATCACTATAAATCGTTAATGGATATTTTAGCTCGATTAGATAATGTGATGGTTAGTTACGGGCTAGCCAAGCCAGGTGATCGAGTTATTCTCACTTTGGGACAACCTGTTGATAGTGGCAGTAAAACGAATGCTCTATATGTGCACATTTTGGGAGAGACCTCGACCGAGAAACTGCACGACCAACTGATTCCATTACGTTATAGATAATCGATAAACGTGTTATAGGTAAGCATTGTTGCGCAACTAAACGTGTTACAGATAAGCATTGTTGCGCAACCAAACGTGTTACAGCTAAACGACTTGTTTTGAGATAAAAAAATTCATTAAATTCCACATTCTTTCAATAAAATTTATAATAAAATGATGGGTATGAAGTGGGTTCCGTACGTCGCTGTTTCGCTTATTATTCTATTGGTTTACTTGGCTAATTCGCCTCGCGTGAAGGACGATTTCATGGATCGTTCAATTGTTAAAATGCCGCGATCAAATGGTAATACCGTGATGAAGCCAAACGAAAATTCAGAAGCAGGTATAAAATCGCAAATGGCTCCGAAAGAATCGGCAGCGAATTTACGCGTGCCTACGTCGACGGGCAGTGGCGACGATGATCGTTTAGATCCTTCTACAAATCCGTTTTTGGCGGAGAAGAGAAAAAGGGCACTAGGTAATAAAGTCATGTTTACATCCATTGAAGTAGAAAAACGCGAGACTATTGATTTGCAAATTACAGGTAATGGAACGTGGAGTTTATTCTCTGACTTACGGGTCAGTAAAGAGCCGGGTCATAATCCACTTTTTAAAATGGGTCCCTATCATGTTTCTCGCAAAGAAGAATCGGGCTCAAGTAGAACAATGGGATTAGTTTTTGAGGAGAATCAAAAACTATTTGGAGTGCTAACAGGACGGGTGGTTCTGAAAGTACGTGATTTGTACGATATGGATCCGATTGTTCGTCAGTACGGATTGAAAATCGATACCGTTTCAACGGAAATTAAAACGGCATACCTTGATGCTTCGCACTTAGGTGGTTTTTCAAAATTGAATGCAACTCTTAAAGGCGATCAACGGATAGAGAGATTTTATTTTGAAGTTGTGAAAACAGATTGGATTAAGAACTAGTGAAAGTAGTGAAGAAGATATTTCTTTCTTTAATAGGGTTTGTTCTGATAATCGCGTTTCAAAACTGCGATCAGAAAGGCTTTGGCGTCGATTCACCACCCATTGATTTGTCGTCTGTTTTGGGCTTGCCGCAAAATGATCCCTTGTTTGCCTACGCATGGCATTTGAATAATAAAGGGCAGTCTATTTTCTCTTCGACTAGCGGTGTTACTGGCAATGATTTAAATTTATTAAAAACATGGAATGCCGGAGTGTACGGTAAAGGCATCACAGTGCAAGTCAGTGACGACGGCGTAGAATATTCGCACGAAGATCTGGCTGCAAATTATAATTTGTTAGGTGGATCACGAGATTATTTTAATACTGTTTGGACATCTAACTCGGCTCCTCCGACGGATTCAGATTTTCACGGAACCTCTGTCGCAGGTTTGATTGCAGCCATTGGTGGTAATGGTAAGGGCAGCACGGGCGTGGCTCCGCAGGCAAACTTAATAGCGACTAATTTTATGTCTGATGACGTATCTAAAACTTCTGACGTGATCGCCGATCAACCGAAAGGTGATGTCGATGTCGTGAACATGAGCTGGGGTTTTCCTCAAAACAGTTACAATTCGGCCGACACCGCGTTTGAAGATCAATTGAAAGAAGGCGTAACTAACGGACGTAATGGTAGAGGGAAAATTTACGTCAAATCATCAGGTAACTCGCGCGTTGAAGAAGTGGCTCGCGAAATTGATGACTACCGGCTTGGTTTCTGCGTATTTGATGATTACAGTAACACACCGTACACGATCAATGTGGCTGCCTATTTAGCTTCGGGTATCGTTACGAACTACAGTTCACCAGGATCAAATTTGTGGGTGGCCTCTACGGGCGGATATGATGGTGTAAAAGCACCGGCCATGGTAACTACAGATAGGAAAGGCTGTTCTTTAGGGTATGCGAATTCAGGGTTGACTGGAAATTCTGGTACTATTGGATCTGGCTTTCAAAAAGGGAACAACGGAAATAGTGGTTGCAATTACACAGTGCAATTTAACGGTACATCGAGCGCAGCGCCTACAACTGCTGGAGCTGTAGCATTGTTGCTGAGTGCGTACCCAAAATTAAATTGGCGCGATGTTAAATATATTCTGGCAAAGACGGCTAAGGAAGCAGCTCTTGATTTCGATAATTCAGAAAACTATTTGTACTCGTTAAATAGCACTACTTATTTGAGTCAGAAGTCGCCGACGGGTTATAAATGGGATGAAGACTGGGTTACAAATGCGGCAGGATTTCGTTTTAGTAACTATTACGGTTTTGGAAAAGTGAATGTCGATAAAGCGCTCGAATTTGCGGCAACGTATACATCTATTTTTACTACACCGTTAGTTGAATCCAGTCAGTCGGTTACGGGCCTTAGTGTTTCTATTCCCGATTTTTCTTCGACAGGCGCGACGGCGACAATTGAATTTACTGCGGATATTACAATAGAAGCAATCCAGATCACGCCAGATGTTACGCACGCGAATGCAGGTGAGTTAGCTGTTGAATTGATTTCCCCACGTGGTTTAAGAAGTGTGGTTATTCCAATGAATAACGCGCTAGATAAAATCGCAAATATTCGTAACATGCGGTTGTTAACGAACGCGTTTTATCAAGAATCGTCATTAGGTACGTGGACAATGAAAGTTGTTGATGGTCGGTCGGGTACGGCGGGAACTATTAATGGTTGGAAAATAAACGTTATGGGCCAAGCGAAATAACCAGAGAAATAGAAAAACTATCTTAAAAACTTTTTAAAATCCCAAATCATTTTCCAATACGTCGCGATTTTCTCAACATCATCTAGGATGAGGTTAATGAAAACGCCGGATTCTTCCATGATTTTATCGCTCAATAAGTGCTTTTCGATAAGAGGACTCAGGTCTTCGACTTTAAGAAGAAACCCTAGCTCTTTCATAGAATCATTTTGCAAGTCATTGATGTTAACCTTGCGGGCACCCTTGGCGTTTGCTTCCAGTTTTCTAGAGTAGTGGATAACGCCAGTTAGGGTTTTAATTTCTTCATTTGAATAGGATACTTTGTCTTTGTCTGGCTTAAATAACCAGTCATTATACCAATCTACAAAATCAAACAATAGGGTGGGATTCAAATTTTGGATTTTTTGTTTACCTTCGCCTAAATCTTCGATTTTGAACAACTGCATTTCCTCGAGCGCCGTGGTTACGGCTTGCATCTTGTTGGTAGCTTCTTGGAATATTTGAATTGTTGTGTTTCTTAGGCGATTTTGTGGCAGCACTAAAACGTTCTCTTCTTTTACACCGTATTTTAGGCCTACAAAATTCAAGATAGATAATAGTTTGTTTAAGATATGCGGAGGGAAACGATCTTCATCTGGGTTTGAATTTTCTAAAAGTTTGATACGTTTGTTAGCTTCGCGAAGATTTTCATTCATGGTACGCATGATGGCTTTGACCCAAACAGGAAGAACTTCTAATTGCTGATTAAGGGTCTCGTAAGGCAATGCGATAACTTCGGTATCTTTTAAGGCTTTTACATTGGCTGAGCGAGGCTTTTTATCAAAGATGGCCATTTCGCCCACCATCGCCCCGGCTTTGATTTCAGCAAGAACGATTTCGGTAGTGCCTTTAGTTTTGGTAATAGCTAGCTGTCCTGATTTTACAATGTACATGAAATCAGGAGCATCTCCGTCGCGAAATAGATAGGTGTCTTTAATAATACGCTTTGAATCTGCCACACTTCTATTATGACGTAATGAGTGTGTTTGCGCAAACAAAAGGCTACATGCTCTACGCATCTAGCCTCGTGTGATTGTGTATCATTATGATAAATTCTAGAGTACGTCGTTGCCTAAAACTTTAGCTGCCTGTCGGTCTAGATTTATGTCTTGCTCTTTTGAATTTTTAACATACTCGGATAGATACAACGGTTTCTTAGTAAGAACTGTGAGGCTTTTTATACGGTAATCCATCAAGCGATTTTTGAAATGCGATTGAATGTCTTTCAAGTAAACAAATTTAGAGAAGTTTTTGTTTTTAGATTTTTTCGATTCTAAAACAATTCCGTTTCCAACGTAGAGGTAGCTAGCCAGAGGCATTTGGATTTGATCGATATCATCGGTTCCGTATATAACTACGACGTCGCCTGTTTTCATTTTCTCTGGATTTACTTCTTGGCCAAATTCTGACACTAGTCGATCAAATAACTCAGGGGAAACATCGGCAGATGGAACGTTGTTAAGAGAATCTTTCAAATATCCTTTTTGATTCCCTGTGCGCCATTCCATCCAATGTGCCACGCTCGCTAGCGTCGATGTTTCAGGAAGACGATTTAGAGAGTCAGGATTTGACTTGGGCATTGACTTTGGCATCAAGAAATTAGGTAAAAAGTTTTCAGTCTTGTACGTTTTTTCAGAATTAAAGGGAGCTATACGATCACCGTAAAATCTAAAGTTGTAAAAATTAAATTTTTTGCGATCCATTTTATTAATTTTGATATCTAATCGATAGTCAGTAATAGAGTGGGGTGATTTGCTTGGAATTTTAGTTATAATCCAATCGCGATAAACGCGATTTTTAGGTTGAACATCAAAAATCATTTGGTCCATCGGTACATGTTCAAGCTTTATTGCGAATACGTTTAAAGCTGACAGAACTAATGGCAGTATAACAATTACATACTTCATAACTACCTCTTTGTTTTCTTATTTACATAGAGAGCAAGGGGCGGGCCTGTGTCACAACTGTATTCCGTCTCGATATGAAACGGATTCTGTTTTCAAGTGAGACACATGCTGTAGATTGGTGACGGATTTTGCGGAACGTGCTGTTTTTTTGTCTTGATGGCGATTCTTTATGATTTCGAGTGAAACAGAATTAAACCGATACTTTAACTAACTTTTCATTGATTTTCTTCTAAAAACTATGATTGCCGAATTTTGCTTGG
>NCGL01000141.1 GCA_002256935.1 Bdellovibrio sp. 28-41-41 | reverse complement strand
CCACTCCAGTACTACAATGTGGGGCGCACAATCACGAAAGGTATAGAGGTTGCCGCATCCTATCGATTTACGTTCGATCAGAAGCTGACTGTGAATATGGCCTACCAAGAGCCACGCGATGTTAACACCGGCAAATGGTTAGTAAGACGACCTTTGCAGAGCGCAAGCCTTGTCTATAGCCGAAAAGACGATCAGGCGACGTGGAACCTTGAGCTCGTAGCACGTGGCCCACGGGATGATGCCAAGAGCTCGACTCAAACAGTGAGCTTGCCGGGTTACACGACTCTAAGCTCGAGTTACATCTTTAAATTATCAGAAGGCTTTGCGCGCTCGGTATCGCTCGAAGAAATGTCACTCTATTTCCGAGGACAAAATCTTTTGTCTGAAAAATATGATGATAGTTACGGCTACAGAAACCCAGGGCTTGAGTTCTTCGCCGGAGTTCGCTTAGGAATTTAATCAAAAAAAAGCCCACTCGGAAGTGGGCTTTTTGGGCTTTAGGGGCTTTGAATTTTTCATATAGTCTTTAAATTGAAGACCGAACGTTTAGAAGTAGCCTTCCTCGCCATCATCTTCTTCATCATCTTCATCATCGTCGACAGTGGCGTCGTCTTCGCTTTCCTCTAGGTCTTCGAATTTTTCTGCTTCTTCAGCGTCGTCCCAGTTGTCATCTTCATCTTCAGCCGTCGGTTCGTCATCCAAACCAGTTACTGTTTCCATTTCAGAATCATCTTCAAATTCAGATGTTAATTCATCTAATGATTTTTCAGTTTCTTCACTGATCATCATTCCCGCTACAGCCGCTGCCGCTAATTTCCCTTTTTTAGCTGGAGCTGGTTTTTTAGCCGGTTTAGCAGCTTTCTTCGGAGCAGCTTTTTTCGCTGCTGTCTTAGGTTTCGCGGCGGCTTTAGCTTTCTTAGCAGGTGCAGCCTTTTTTGTAGTTTTAGCGGCTTTCTTCGGAGCTGCTTTTTTTGTCGCGGCTTTAGCTTTAGTAGCCTTAGGCGCTGCTTTAGCGGCCGGCCGAGGCTTTGTGGCTTTTACTGCCTTTTTTGCTTTTGGTGCTGCTTTCTTTGTTGCAGCTTTCTTTTTAGATTTAGCCATAAAAAACTCCTTCGAGGTCCGTTCGATAGCGGTTAAATTGATCACAAGTCTGATGCTAACGGAGCTTTTTTTTAACGGCAAGGAATTAGTTTTCTAATTCCCTACCTAAATTCGGCTTAAATTATTGTTAAGAATTGATTTAATTCAGGTAGTACTCGTCCAAAATCTTACCCAATTTCGGGTCGATTTTATGGGAAATAAAGAACCCGCCCTTAAACGGGGCTCTTTCGCCCACCAGTGTAAGGTAGCCAAGTGGAAGTTTATTCTTGTCCGTGATTGTAAAAATCAGGTCGTTTAATTGAATCGGGATACCGGAAACGCTAAACGAAGCCAGCGGATTGAACGATGTTTCTGCAAATAGGCCAAAAGCTTCAGCGCTTAAATACAGATATACTTTTCTTTCCTTATTTGGCGTCAGCAAGATAGCTCGAGAGGGTGCCTCGCCCGCTGGGAAAAGAGGTACGGCATTACCATTTGGTAATTTAGCTGGAACCTCTGTGACATTTCGCAGCACATATTTAACAGGGATAATAAGGGTCGTGTAAGGCATCGACGATACATAGTCTATATACAGACGCATTCCTGGGTATTCTGGAAACGTCATATCAATGCTAGTCAGCGAACCGAAGCTAGTCATGGGAATGCGGATTACAAAGTTTCCATTGGCGCGGTCAAAATCGATATAAGGAACAGTTGAGCTAGGTATCGCACCCGTAAGTGAGTATCCAGTCATACTTGCTGCTGTGATTGCATTTTCTAGGGTTTTGCGACGTGCGGCCAAGTCATCCGTTGTCGTGCCGCTGCCTCCGCCACCACCGGTAGAGCTAGAGTTGTTAGAACTGCTGGTCGGACTATTTTCTGATTTAAAACTGCCCGGAGAGCATTGAATCAGAAACGTCAGACTAGAAGCTAAGAGAATACGTGAAAATAACTTCCTATTCATAAGTCTTCCTTTTTTTATGTAAGTGCTTCGGAAGTTACATGCGATTCACACTCACAAAGTCCATCGGACCAAAGAGTGGGTGACTTTAGTTAGGTCTGTAATTTTAATACGTTTTTTTAAGTAACAATAATTTGTGTTTTTTTAAAGATGAAAGATTTTAGTCAGATAACGATATTGAAAAATCGTCGAGGAAAGTCGATTTTCAAAATGATACAATCCTAAAGTCCTGGAAAAACATTGTGGCTCTAGGCGGACCGGTCGAGCCACTGGTTGATATTCAGGATTATCGGCTTACTTTGGATTTCTAAAATGGTTTGTGAATACGTACTCAACAATGGGCCATTCGCTGTCGGGATCGCGGTACTTAACGCCAATAATAGATTGGTTTTCTTCCACTTCTAGATGTGGTCCAGATAAAAATACGCGGCCTTTGCCATACTCAAAAGCGATCATCGCTGGCAAATTCGAGGCAAAAATAGAATACACTTGGATGCGTTTCGCTTTGGCTTCGGCCTCGGTGTACAATAGTGACGGGCCGCCTAGCAAAAGTATGCGATAGCTATCTTTGAAATTAGGCAGCGCCAACTTATAATCTGACATTCCAGTTTTAAATGGCGCCATTTTTAACGCCGTTCCATCCAGCGCAATACCATTTAATAGACCGATTCCATAATTGATCGGTGTTGACGTTGGGCCTTGTCTGTGTGATGTCGCATAGAAAGCACCTGCGCAAATACCGATATAGTTTCCACCAGCATTTACAAATTTTAAAATTTCTTGAGCGCCAACAGCACCCAAGTTTTCATTGTAGATCCATGATTTTCCACCTGGAATGATCAGCGTGTGATAGCCGCCTTTGTTTAGAGATCCACTCAAAATATCTTTTTCATAAATTATTTTGTACGAGCGACCGTGACTGTAGAGAAAATTTTTAAGCTGGCTTCTGCCTGTTCCCCATGTGCCTTTACCATAAAATAGAGCGACTTGTTTAGGTTTGCCTGGAAAAACAACGTCGTCAGGTAAACGATCCGGAGTGGTTTCCTTAACGTCGTTGTAAATTCCTTCCATGACGTTTTGGTATTCCATGTACATCAGGCTTCCTGCGTACCCATAAGAAATTGAACTACCTAGTATAAGTGTAATCAGCGCGAGTAAAATTTTTTTCATAAATAAAATCCTAGTCAGCGTGGTTTGCTGTTGTCACGCGAATTCTAAGGCGATAGCTTGAAATTGCTGGAGGGGGCCATGGGTGCATACGTTTTAAGTATTTCTGTTTTGCTTGGCGGATTGTTGGCGATGGCGAAGCCAAATGTAACCGGAGAGCCGTTCAATACGTTTCTAAATTCCATCGATCAACGTTTGCCAATGAATACATCGTTCATGCAGCATGTGTTGCTGGAAAATAAAACAAAACTGGCGCTGCCAAGTTTGTTAGAAAAATGGGGCGTGATCAACCAAGATGCGGCGGCCACATACAATGGAATTTTAAATACGGTTGTGCTCAAGGAAGAGCACACCACTGTTGATGTTCGTGTGGATGGAAAAGCTCGCAAGCGAATTAAAACCTTGAGTGAATTAGAATTGGCAGAACCAGCAATTTGGCCGATTCAAGCATCCACCATTTTTCACGAATTGTCGCATGCGGAATTTAGTTGGTTGCCCAAATCTAAAGATAATGCAGAT
>NCGL01000056.1 GCA_002256935.1 Bdellovibrio sp. 28-41-41 | reverse complement strand
CAATTTGGAACAATTATCTAAAAAAAATTGCATCAAACAACCTTAGAGTAGAAAAGCTTTTCAATTCAATGAAGGCGGACGAGTAGTGATTACAAAAGAAGAAATCACAGAATTTTTGAACAATTGCGGGGCACTCATCGTTGAGCCATCTAGTTCATTTTATTCCCTTATCCGTTCTTGTTTGGTCGGCTTTGGCATGGACGGCGATAAGATTTTGACGGCCGGAAACTACAGTGACGCCATAAATATTATAGACCAGGTGAAACCTAAAATACTCATTACAGAGTACCATGTGGGGAAAAAATTCGGATTGGAAATTGTAGATAAACACTCTGAATTGTTTGATAATTTTTCTAGAATATCCATTATGGTAACGAAGGAGTCTTCGGACAATGCCGTAGCCGAGGCCGCCGAAGAACAGCTAGATGCCTATATAGTGAAACCTTTTTCTCCGGTTGATTTTGAAAAAAAATTTCAAGACGTAGTTGCCAGAAAAATTCGACCAAGTGGCTACATCGAAAAAATTCGTTCAGCAAAAGAACTTATTAAGGAAAACAAGCTAAAGGAGGCTATTCCGATTTTAGAAGAATCAAAAAGTCTGACGGAAAAACCCACTCTAGCATGCTATTATTTAGGAGACATTCAATCACGGTTGGGAAATTTTACTTTGGCAAGGGAAGAATTCGCAAAAGGGCGAGTATTTATTGAACTACACTATAAATGTCTTACTGGGGAATTTGATTGTTTGATGCAAGAAAAAAAATACAATGAAGCTTATGGCTTGGTAAGCTTGATCAGAGCTCACTATCCCGTGACATCTTATCGATTGGGAAACTTTTTTATTTCTGCAGTGTACACTGAAAACTTTCAAGATATCTCCGGCATGTATGATTTATATGTTAATCTAGAGTATCGACCGCCAAATCTGGTGCATCTTGTCTCCCTGGCTTTACTGACCGCAGGTCGTTTTTATTTGCGGAAAACCGATACGGATTCGGGAATAAATTATTTTGAACTTGCGGCAACTGCATCCGGAAGAAACATTGATATACTAGAGCGTATAATTGAAGAGCTTTTGAAAACAAATGCCTACTTAGAAGCTGAAAAATTTCTGAGGTACATCAAGTCTGCAGACTTGAACTCAGCAAAACACAATCAACTCAACTTTAGGATAGGTGTAAAACAACTCTCAGCAGACAGCTCTCTTGAGTTAGGCAAAAAACTAATGGCCCAGGGACAACTGACTCCGGTCATAACAGAAGCCTTGGTAAAGATTGCCGTTGAAAGAAAAAAACTACCACTGGCAGAGAGCTTTATACTGGCCGGTGCCGGCGTCGATATAAACTTTAGGAAGGCACTTTATAGCCTTTTAGAAAAAGTGACTCCGCCTAAATCTGGTGAATCAAAATAAAAAAGTTAAAATCTACTTTACCAGGAAGACTTAAAATTAGTAGCCGAGTCTAGTTTCTATAGAGTTTTCATCCATTTTATCAGAGCTTCGCGCTCGTTATCAGTCATGGACGTCAGATTCGCCAGCGGCATCGCTTTGTTTTCAACTTGCTTAATAATTAGATCTTTGTGCTTTCTTAGCTGTTCTTCGGTTTCCAGGACAACATCTTTTGGTGGCACTTTAAAATTTTCATCTGTGTTGTGAGTGCTGTGACAACGCTGGCAACGTGCTTCAACGATCGTTCTTACATAAGCGAAATCAACTTGCGACGGTGGCGGCATTTCTGAATTCGCATTTGATTTGACCTGAATCGAGCTCACAAAAACTAAAGCCATCATACCGATCGCAGCAGGAATTAATAACCAGCGTTCTTTGGTGTTTTTGGTCACCATTGTATGACGTACCATCGCACCGGAAACGCTTAGGATAATTAACAAAATCCAATTGTACGGATGTCCATAGGTACCGGGATAGTGATTGCTGAGCATGATGAATAACACCGGAAAAATAAAATACGTGTTATGTACTGAGCGAACTTTAGATTTCAAGCTAACCGAATAGTCGGGAACTTGGCCCGCTAGAGCTTCTTTCAACATTTTTGCTTGCCCTGGCAGAATGCGAACCCAAACATTGAGTAGCATCAAGCTGCCCATAATCACGCCCATCAAAATAAAAGCGCCCCGACCGCTAAAAATACGAGTCAGACCATAAATCATGGCTACGAAATAACAGAGCGACAGAAAAATGCTGATCGCTTTTATTTTGATTAGGTTCGCATTCCAAATCAAATCATACACAAACCATGAACCGATGATTAATCCAAGACTTAAACCAATCGCCTGCATCTGAGTTAAATCCAAAGCTTGCGGATTGATCAACAGTGTTGCGCCTTTTAAATAATACAAAAACGCGAACAAGAAAAAACCGGTGATCCACGTTAATGTGGCTTCCCATTTAAACCAATGAAGAGTTTTTGGAATTTCACCAGGATAAATCTTACGTTTATCTACTTGGTAATAAAAGCCTCCATGAACCATGTAGACTTCGCCTTCCACATTATGGCGCGGATTTTCAGGCGGCATAAAACTACTATCAAGCCAGATGAAATAAAAAGAACTGCCGATCCAAGAAATACCGGCGACTAGATGTGAAAAACGTAAAATATATTCGATCCAAAGGTCTATTGCTGAGGTCATCTGCTAGTATTAACAATCTAGTTTTCGGCTGTCAGCAATAAATTAACTTTAACAATCTTTATGACGGAAGCACTTTATCGTATGGTCGTTGATCATCCCGACCGCCTGCATGTGAGCATAGATCACGGTCGAGCCGACAAACTTGAATCCACGTTTTTTGAGATCTTTTGAAAACGCATCGGATTCCGGTGACGTGGCTTGGAGGTCACCCATGCCCTTTCTTTTTCTGTTAATCTGTTTGCCGCCTACAAATTGCCACGCATATTTATCAAAACTTCCGAACTCTTTTTGAATATCTAAAAACAATTTAGCATTGTGAACTGTCGATTCTACTTTCAGACGATTGCGAATGATGCCTTCATCCTTAAGCAATGAATTGATTTTAGCCTTCGTGTACTTAGCCACTTTTTTGGGATCAAACTTGGCAAACGCTTTCTCGTAACCTTTGCGGCGTTTTAGAATAGTCGCCCAACTCAAACCGGCTTGTGCGCCCTCTAGGATCAGGAATTCGTAATGTTGACGATCACTATGAGTAGGCAATCCCCACTCGGTGTCATGATAGTTGGCCATCATTTCTGAACTGTTTGCCCATTCACATCGATCGACTTTTTTTTGTTTTTTCATGTTACGAACTCCCTTGGGCTAATTTAATGGATCTACGTTTGGCAAACAAGTCGCCACGTTCTAGATTAGGCTTTCTATTTACAGAATCTAATATCGGCTATACGATCCGACTATGTTAGAAAAAAAAGATTTTTACTCACTTTTAGAAAGCCGCAAGTCGATTCGCAAATTTAAAAA
The DNA here is from genome assembly GCA_002256935.1 of Bdellovibrio sp. 28-41-41. Classification (GTDB taxonomy): domain Bacteria; phylum Bdellovibrionota; class Bdellovibrionia; order Bdellovibrionales; family Bdellovibrionaceae; genus UBA2316. The sequence goes on along the minus strand of NCGL01000056.1, from coordinate 21,204 downwards.
AGATCCCGTTCCTAAAGACGTGTTGGAGCGAATTCTAGCTGGGGCGATGCAGGCTCCATCCGGTAAAAACCGCCAGAACTGGGAGTTCTATGTCGTTCAGGGGAAAAAACGTGATCAATATTTGAAGCATTCGCAACACTCTTGGCTCGGCATTAAAGATATTTTGAAAGAACGCCTAAAGCCGTCTTTATATGATTTCACTGAACGGTTTTTCTTCACACTGGGAGATGCACCCGTTTTGCTTTTTGCGTTTTCTAACAACTCAACCGATGAAAAGTATTTAACTAGCATTGGCAGTGTTTATATGGCCGTTGAAAACTTAAACCTGGCGTGTCTGGTAGAGGGACTTGGTTGTTGCACGATGGGCGCGCCACTCGAAATCAAAGATGAAGTCGTTGAATTTTTAGGACTCAAAGACAATCCTAAAATTAAATCGGGAGAATTAGAATTACTATGCGGAGTAGTGCTGGGTTATCCAGATCACAATCCACCAAAGGCCCCCCGTCAAACGGAAGGCCGCGTGCACTGGCTCGAATAAATAGACCTAGTAAAATATTCTTGTCTGTGACCGTTTTCATGGCAAATTCTCTAGATATCACGGATATTTATTGTCTTCTGAACCCAAAAGAACTAACTAATTTCCTCGACCCTCACCTTAGCTAAAGTGACGTATGAAACTGACTGATCATCTGAAATTGAATCCCTTTGTTATCGCGCCTATGGCCGGCATCACAGACCATTCGTTTCGCACATTTATTCGCAATCTTGATAGCAGCGTTGTCGTCAGCGAACTGATCAGCGCCAACGGTCTTGAATATCACAACGAACGCACATTCGAAATGATGGGTTATGATGAAGTTCAGCGCCCTGTCGGATTACAGCTTTTTGGCGATGATCCTGAAATTTTGGCTCGTTCCGCACAAATCGTAGAATCCAAAGGCGTTGATTTTATAGATCTCAACTTTGGTTGCCCAGTTCCGAAGGTCACTAAAAAAGGCGCCGGCTCGGCGATGCTTAAAGACCTGGTTATGTTGCAAAAAGTCCTCAGTGCTGTGGTTAAAGCCGTTAAAATTCCCGTCACTATCAAAGTTCGCACGGGTTGGAACCATGAAACTCTGAATGCCGATGAAGTTGGCCACATCGCCTACAACGAAGGCATCACTTGGATGGCGATTCACGGTCGCACGCGATCTCAAAATTACGAAGGCAAAGCCAATTGGGACTATATTGGCGAAGTAAAAGCTAAAGTAAAAATCCCAGTGTTAGGAAATGGTGATGTTTTAACTGCCGACGAAGCCGTCAGTTGGTTAAAAAAATATGGTTTAGATGGAATCCTTATCGGCCGCGGAGCTCTCAGAAACCCTTACATCTTCAAGGAATCCTTAGCTCTTTATCAAGGTCGAGACGAAAAGATTGAAAAAGACTTCTATAATTTGTTAATTACCTTGAATGAACTGTATGCACTGCGATGTAGTGACCGCTTAAGAGAGATTCAATTAAGAAAGTTTGCCGCTTGGTTCTCAACAGGGTATCCTGATTCGGCTCAATTTAGGAAAAAACTATTTCAGTCTCCAAATGCCGACAGCATCTTGGAAGAATCTAGAATTTATTTTTCTAATTTGTCTGCAATTAAATTTAAAAGCCACGAGGAAGAGAAATTTTTAATGGGCGGCCACGGTTAGCCCGCTTAAAATACCCAGCTGCTGACTTTTTGCAACGCAAAGTATTGCAGAAAGTCAGCAGCTGGGTTTTGAAAAAGACTAAATCATAAAATTAAATAAAAAAGTTTAAACGACAAATAGGAAGTAGAAATGATAGACAACAAACATATTCGTAATATCGCCATTATCGCCCACGTCGATCATGGTAAAACAACTCTTGTGGATCATTTGATCAAACAAGCTGGAACATTCCGTGATAATCAACACGTTGCTGAACGCTTGATGGATTCTATGGATCTAGAGAAAGAACGCGGGATCACGATCGCAGCGAAGAATGCTTCGTTCCAATACAAAGACTACAAAATTAACATCGTCGATACACCGGGACATAGTGACTTTGGTGGCGAAGTTGAGCGTATCTTGAACATGGTCGAAGGCGCGATCTTGCTAGTGGATGCTTCAGAAGGTCCATTGCCACAAACTCGTTTCGTTTTGAAAAAAGCGTTAGAGCAAAATTTAAAAGTAATGGTTTGTATCAACAAGATCGACCGTTCCGACGCTCGTATCCAAGAAGTATTGAATGAAGTATTCGATCTTTTCATCGATTTAGATGCGACTGAAGAACAATGTGATTTCCACACTGTTTATGCTATTGCCCGTGAAGGCATGGCGACTCTGGATCCAAATGTAAAAACAGATAACTTAATCTGCCTTTACGATGCGATCATCAATTTAGTTCCACCTCCAACGATCAATGAAGGCAATCCTTTACAGATCATGGTTTCAAACATTTCTTACAATGATTATGTTGGTCGTTTAGCCATTGGCCGCGTTCGCGCTGGTACAATCAAAGTGAATGACGACGTTGTTGTCGTTCAAGAAAAAGGACAGAAGAAATTAAAAGTTTCTGCTCTTTTCCAATATCACGTAAACAGCCAGGTTCCTGTAACTGAAATCGGTGCAGGTGATATCGCTATCGTTGCCGGCTTAGAAGATTTCACAATCGGTGACACAATTACATCAGCATTGGATCCTAAGCCTCTTCCACGTATCGCGGTTGAAGAACCTACGGTTGGAATGATCTTCTCTGTAAATAACGGCCCTTTTGCTGGTATGGATGGAAAGAGCATCACGTCTCGTAAAATCTTGGAACGTTTGGAAAAAGAATTACTTCACAACGTTGCAATTCGCGTAGAAAAAACAGACAACACAGATTCATTCAAAGTTGTTGGTCGTGGGGAATTGCAATTAGGTGTATTGATCGAACAAATGCGCCGTGAAGGTTACGAGCTTTGCGTATCTAAACCTCAAGTTATCTTTAAACAAGATGGCGCGACTAAATTAGAACCAATGGAATCAGCAGTTATCGACGTTGAAGATGCATTCGTTGGTGTTGTGACAGAGAAAATGGGAACTCGAAAAGGTGTGATGATGAACATGGTCCAAAAAGGATCTGGTCGTACACGCTTAGAATTCAAAATCCCTTCTCGTGGTTTGATCGGTTACCGTTCTGAGTTTTTAACTGATACTCGTGGTACTGGTTTACTAAATACTCAATTCGAAGGTTGGGAGCCGTTCAAAGGTGATATCATTTCACGTAAAAACGGGTCTATGATTTCTGATCGTAGTGGCGTTACAACTGCGTACGCAATTTGGAATTTACAAGAACGTGGCGTAATGATCGTAACTCCACAAACTCAAGTTTACGAAGGTATGATCGTTGGTGAGCATGCTAAGGAAAACAACTTAGAAGTGAACATCACTCGTGAGAAAAAATTAACAAACGTTCGTGCCAGCGGTTCCGACGAAGCCATTCGTCTAGTACCCGTACGTCCAGTGACTTTAGAAAAAGCAATGGAATGGATCACAGACGAAGAGTTAATCGAAGTAACTCCGAAACATATCCGTATTCGTTGCCGCGAACTAGATCCACACAAACGTGGTAAAGCTGCTAAAGAATAGTTCTTGAATCTATAAAGGTGCCAGGCTACTTTTACGGAAGCAGTGCTTCCAAAAAAAAGGACCTCGCACCTTTTTTTTTAAGATTTTGGAAGCTCTGCTTCCGTAAAAGTAGCCTGGCACCTTTTTTTAGGAGTAGAATGAGTCTAGACACTGCTATTGAAGCTAAGAATGTCGTTAAGAAATATTCCGACTTTGTTGCGTTAGATGGCGTTAGTTTAGATATTAAAAAGGGCGAGTGCTTTGGGTTGCTTGGGCCCAATGGTGCGGGCAAGTCGACGCTGATGAAGTTGATGTACTGCCAATCGTTGCTGACCGAAGGCGAACTTTATATTCTGGGCCTGAACGTTAAGACCAATTTTCGCGAAATTAAATCTAAGATCGGTGTTGTTCCTCAAGACAACATGCTGGATGAGGATTTCACTCTACTTGAAAATTTAAAATTATTTGCTCGCTATCAACAGATGGAACCGTCCACTGTTAACGAGAAGATTTTCCATCTACTGCGTTTGTTTAAACTCGAAGAATTTGCCAATCATCAAATTGGCCAGCTGAGTGGTGGAACACAACGACGCCTATGTATCGCACGCGCCTTGATCCACAGTCCCGATTTACTATTCCTAGATGAACCCACGACGGGATTAGACCCGCAATCTAGGTTGTGGCTTTGGAATTTTGTTAAACAAATGAAGGACATGGCTGGCACTATTATTATGACCACACATTATATCGAAGAAGCGGAAGAGCTTTGCGACCGAGTCGCTGTCATAGATCATGGAAAAATTTTAGCTATCGATTATCCGGCTACCTTGATTAAAAATCATATCGGCGAAGAAGTGGTCGAGTTCCACTCAAATTCAGTAGATTTGAACTATTACATCAATCGTTTGAAAGAAAACAAATTTGAATATCAAGTTTATCATAATATGGTTTTGGTATTTATTAAGCCGGAACAAAATTCGCGAATACTGTTAGAAATTATTAAGAGTGAAAAAGTAACCCTTAGAAAACCAACATTGAATGATGTCTTTCTAAAATTGGCTGGATATAATTTACGAGATGTTTGATTTAACTTATTTAAAACTACCAAAAATTCGCGAAGGCTATAAAAACATATGGCTGCGTAACTTTTTGCATTTCAAGAAAACATTTATGGTGAGTTTCTTTTGGGTTATTCTTGAACCATTGATGTATCTTGGCGCCATCGGATACGGGCTAGGTTCATACATCCAAACTATCAACGGACAAAGTTACGTCGATTTTTTCTTTCCTGGTTTGCTAGCATCAACATCGATGATGGTTCCTTTTTTCGAAAGCACTTATAATAACTACACCAAGTTAACGTTTCAAAAGATATACAATCACATGATGCTGACACGGCTTGATTCGCACGAAATCGTAACCGGCGAATTACTTTGGTCCACGTTCAAAGGATTATTCGGAATTGTAGGACTTGTGATTATTGGAAGTTTCTTTGGACTAGTATCTGAATGGCAGATCTTACTTGTTGTAGTCATCCTTACCTTAAACAGCTGGATTTTTGCTGGTATCGCAATGACTATTACATCGATCGCTAAAAACTACGATTCGTTTATTTATGCAACGAGCGGATTTTTAATTCCCTTAACTCTGATTTCAGGTATTTATTTTCCTATTAGCCAGATGCCGCTCATTCTGCAAATCACTACCTACATTTTTCCCCTAGCGCACACGATTGAGCTATGCCGAATGTTGCTTACAGATAGTTGGCATTGGTGGGGCTATCTGCATATCGCCTATTTGCTAATACTAGCGTATGCATTTTTTCTGATTGCGCTTCATCGCATTTCTAAGAAATTGATTAATTAATTATTTATCGAACTGAACGTCACCCGAAGAAGACCCATCTAAATTCGGATCAGATTGGTCTTCATTTTGATCACTGCTATCACTAGAATCTTCACCACTGTCTTCTTCACTAGCGGCACTGTTATCTTGCTCATCCATTGTGTCGATCTCTGAAACCTGATCGGGAGTGCTGTAGAAAATACGCAGCTTCGCTTTTGCGGCTGTATATTGTTCATCTGTGATGCGATTGTATTGATACATATCGCTGACGATACGGCGAATTCTCTTGAATGCGAATGGCGTTAATTGCTTGGCATAAAACGACCGCGCGTATTTTTTAGGACTTGGTAGCAACATCGCAAGGAACGCACTTTCCACGACATCTAGCTGCGCCGGAGTTTTCTTAAAATAGTGCCAAGCCGCTGTTTTGACACCGTAAAGATCTTTGCCAAACTCAACAACGTTTAAATACTTTTCTAAAATTTCGTTTTTTGTTAAGTGCTTTTCAATTTGCAAAGTAATGAACGCTTCTGTCAATTTACGAATCAACGTTTTATCTCGTGTTAGGTATAAGTTTTTCGCCAGTTGCTGGGTAATTGTAGATCCACCGCGCTTATACTTGCCACCGTCCAAGTTTTCTTTCGCCGATTTTTCGATCGATTCCCAATCAAAACCCTTATGTGTATAAAATAAAGAATCTTCCGTTAAAATTACGGTTTTTTGCATTACTTTTGAAATCTGATTAAGTGGCACATAGTTTTTGCCCCCAGGGCAAAGTTTAACTTCGTACATCTTGGTCGTAAAGCATGACATCAGGTCTTCGCGATCAGGTATCAACATGTACACGCGAATCGCAAAACCCAAGACTAGGAAAAATATCAATCCAAAGGAAATGAGAAGAATTTTGGTCGATTTCATATCAGTTTATTCTCTCGCATCCAATCAACACTTTGTTTGATACTGTAATCGGCTGGCTTAAAACTCATTCCTAATTCTTTTCTAGCCTTATCATTTTTAAACCAATGAAATAGCGTTGCCGTCCATGCATTTTCTTGGCTCAATGAAACTGGCTTTCCCAGACTCGTTAGCAAATCACCGGCTTTACCAATCATGTGCAAGGCTACATTTGGTAAATAGATTTCCGGCGCTGGCACACCCGCAAATCCGGCGATCTTTTCAAATAGTTCTTTGATTAAAATATTTTCGCCCGACAGAATATAGCGCTCGCCATTGCGACCAGATTTATAGCCTCGGTAAATGCCTTCGATAACATCTTCGACACTCACGACACTCACGCCACCCGAAGTGTAAAATTTAAAATTACCTTGCGCCACTTTTAGTTGCGTCTTGCGACTTCCCTTTTTTGCATCGGCAGGCCCATAAATGGTTGATGGATTTAAAATCACGCTCTTGATCGCATCGTCTTTAGTCGCTTGAACGACCAGTTCCTCCGCTTGTCGTTTAGTTTCAAAGTATCCTAGGTTTAACGGAGATAAGTTAAATTTTGAAGTCTCGTCTAAAACTTCAGATGGTCGATATCCTGCACCTACCGCAACAACTGATGACATATGTACTAATTTAGGAATATTACATTCGACCATTGCATCGATGACGTTTTTAGTTCCCTGAACATTAATGGCATCCATCATCGGACGTTCAGATTTCTTATAACCGATATAACCAGCCAAATGAAAAACAACATCGGGCTGAGTTGCGCGAAAGGCATCCACTAGCGACGCTTTGTCTGTGATGTCTCCGTAAACAAACTCTATGCGCTCTGGCGATCTTAATTCTGCCAATCGGCTACTTTTACGAATGAACGCCGTGACTTCTAAACCTTCTGATAAAAGTTTTTCAATAAGATGCGCGCCCAAAAATCCATTACCACCAGTAATTAATGCTCTCATATCGCTGCCATCTCTTTTTTATTACGGTCAAACAGTCGCGAATATAGTTTTATGTAACCGAAAGATATCAGGCAACCTAGCAGCGCACCGACTATAACATCGGAGGGGTAATGTACACCGTTATACACTCTACTAAAGGCAACGAGAAACGCCAGTGTAAAAAATAATTTCCTAAGTGCCGGCAAGAAGAAACCCATAAATAAAGCAAAGCCAAACATATTCGCGGAATGATTAGAAACAAAACTAAATCCCGCTGCCGGAGATCTTTGTATCGTGACATGAGCCGTACTTTCAAACGGTCGCATTCGCTCGAATGGTTTTTTAAAACCGTGGTTACCAACAAGATCAATAGTTCCCAGGCTCAGCAAGCAAAACAAAAAAATCAGCAAGCCCTTTTTAGAGTGTCTTCTGTACAAAAGAAAACAACACAGCGGAATAACAATGAGCCCGAAATATTTAGTTTTATGTAAATCTGTAATGAATGGAAAAAACACATCAAAAAATGCGTTCGTCATACCTGTGTTGATCCAAAGGAAAAGACTTTGGTCCATTGCGATTATCCAATTCATAGTTCTTGTAAGATAAATGAAAATACCTAGAAAGTCTATGTTCGACGTATTGTTATTTTGATTATTACAGATGGGAAGACAAATCAAGATGGCATCTAAGCCGACTTTTTTTCACTTTCAATTAATTTTTTAGTCTGCAAAGCACGTTTACGAACCATTTCATGTGGATGACTCGAGAAAACCGTAATCTTCTTAATAAAAAAATCAAAGTCCGATTGAAACATGTTTTCTGACCGCGAAAAAGATTCGCGATAGTAGTCCATCAGTTGTCCAACAGCATATATACCTGAGGCTACAAAAAATGGATTAGACGATCCGAAAAACTCTCTAAGTTTATCAAAAATTTTGGTGCTCAATCCTTTCTTACCTTCGGCGATAATAGCTTCGGCAGCAATACGATTGAATTTTGAATTTATATGTTCTTTGAACAATTCAGAATTAGGATCGAACTCGCAAACGGCAGTTAATGCGTTTGCCTTGATACGAGTATCCGGAAGCTCTACGCAGTCATTTAAAATTTTTAATAAATCGGTGTCTAGCTTATCCGTCGGAATTAATCCATAACTCAGTGAAATAATTGAAGACACGATAGTATTAAATGAATTGTTTTTATTAAATTCAGCAATAGCCTTTAGAAGCAAACGCTTAAACGTACCCACTAACTCTGGGGTAGCTGAATCTGCACGCATATTTCGAATTTGATAAAACTTATTAAAGAAAACATCGCGGTTGTTTTCCAATACTGCGTTCTCCATCACTTCTAATATGCCTAGTAATAAGAGGCGATTATCTTTCATACCCTGATATCGGCTTTTTAGATCGGAACCTTGATCAGAAAAGTCAGGAGCATTTCGTATTAAATTGAGACGAATTTCATAGAAACAACATCAAACAATTAGACACATTAAATGAACTTTTGAAATGTGCCTTTTATAATGACATCGCCTCAGACTGATTCTGAATTTGATAGAACCTGTAGTAGTCACCCTTCTTAGCTAATAGCTCTTGATGTGTTCCCGATTCAACGATCTTTCCTTTACGTAGCACATAGATGCAATCGCAGTTTTGGACCGTAGATAGCCGATGGGCGATTATTAAACTCGTTCTATTTTCCATCAAGGCTTCAATCCCGGCTTGAACTTCGCGCTCACTAGATGAATCCAGCGCACTGGTTGCCTCATCCAAAATCAACAGAGGCGCATCTTTTACGAACGCTCTCGCCATACTGATTCTTTGTTTCTCGCCACCAGAAAGCAGCGATCCGCGATCGCCAACACGGCTGTTGTAGCCTTCAGTAAGACGCCCGATAAATGTATGTGCGTTAGCACGCTTTGATTTTTCATAAATCACGTCGTCAGAAGCCGAAGGGTTTCCCGAGCGAATATTGCTAATGACAGAATCACTAAATAAAAATACATCTTGTGAAACCAGAGCGATTTGCGAGCGCAGTTCTTTCAGCGAGCAATCCAAAATATTAGTGCTATCAAATAATACTTGTCCCTGATTTGGTTCATAAAAACGCTCAAGCAAATTAACTATTGTTGATTTGCCACTACCGCTTTCTCCCACCAAAGCGATCGACTGTCCTCGATGAATCGAGAAATCAATATTGTCCAAGATTTTTTCTTGTCCGTACTGAAAGCTAACATTTTTAAAATGAATCGATTTCCAATCTTTTGGAAACGGTTTAGGCTGCTCGGGATCTAAAACAACTTCGTTGTTATCTAGAATTTCATAAACGCGCTCGGCGGCTACTATTGTCTCTTGAATACGAACATAGCTTTCTTGAAGTTTCTTAATCGGCTGATTAATCATCAACATCGAAGTTATATAGGCTAATACAGCGCCAGTCGTGGTGTTACCTTTAGCCACTTCAACGCTGAAGTAGAAAAATATTGCAAGGATGATGGCCGTTGCCAATAGCTCAGTCACCGGTCCCATGATCTCGATTCGTGAATGAACCTTCTTACGAATTTGCAGATACTCATCCGTTTGAGCTCGCAGTTTAGACTGCATGATTTGTTCTAAATTAAAACTTTGAATGATGCGCACGCCATCGATTGATTCTTTGATGACAGACGTAATGCGCTCTAAATTTTCCTGGCCAAACAAAACATATTTTCGAAGACTGCGCGAGATTTGTTTCAAGAAAATTAAAACTGCCGGAAGCAGAATTAAAATGGCCATCGTTAATCGCCAGTTTAAGTAAAATAGATTCCCAAGCAACAACAGTGCTAACAATGGCTCGCGGAAAAGATCCGCAATCATTCTAAGGCCATCTTGGATCACTTTGATATCATTAATGATACGACTTAACAGGCCGCCCGAACCAGAAACATACTGACCATGAAATTTCAAATTCAGATCCATGAATTTTTTCTGAAGTTGTAGTCTGTATTGATTCGTAATCATTTCAGCGACCACGTTCATCGTAAAAATATGCAAATAGCGGCAACCCGCTACTACGATGGCCATACCCAAAGCGATCATACCAACTTGCGCAACCTTATTTTGATCACCTGATTGGAAACTATCATTGATGTCTTTTAAGATTAAAGCCAAACGTGCGTAGACGGCTGAATATAAAATCCCAGTGACAGCAATAATGATTAACTGAGGACGGTACTGTTTTACTTCTTTTATGATTCGGATTAGGGTCGTATTCACAGGACCCAATCTACTGATTTTACGCCGCAAAGTCTATCAAGGAATGCAGGTCCTACAGGCCAAAGTATTTTTTCAAATACTGCCCGGTTAAACTCGTTGGCTCAGCCATAATGTCCTTCGGTGTACCTACTGCTACGATATTACCACCTTTGACTCCCGCTTCTGGGCCCAAATCGATAACATAATCGGCGGCACTAATGACCTCTAAATTATGCTCAATAATAACCACACTGCCGCCAGCTTCGATCAGCTGGTTAAGGACTTTAATTAAAAGCTCAATTTCACGAAAATGCAGGCCAGTCGTTGGCTCATCTAGGATATACAAAGTCGCTTTGTGAGTGACCTCAATAAGCTCTTTAGCCAATTTCAACCGCTGGGATTCCCCGCCGCTCAATGTGCTAGACGGTTGCCCGATTTGTAAATAATCTAAACCAACCTCTTTTAATACTGACAATGCTTTTCGAATGGGCGGATGAGCCACAAAAAAGTCCATGGCTTCTGCCACCGTCATCGTCAGAATTTGATGAATATTTTTACCCTTGTAACTAACTTCCAAAATTTCGTTTCTAAATTTTCTACCATCACAGACATCACACGGAATAATCACGTTATCCATGAACTGCATATCGATTTCTTCAACGCCCGTTCCTTTGCACGCCGGGCATCGACCGCCGTCAACGTTCAAACTGAAAGTTCCCGCCGTATAGCCGCGAACTTTAGCTTCTGGCAGCATCGCCATTAAATTTCGAATAATATCATAAGCTTTGATGTACGTGATTGGCGAACTTCGCGCCGATTTACCAATGGGTGACTGGTCCACTAGCAACACGTTATGAATATATTCCGAGCCTTTTAGTTTCTTGCACGGTTCAGCTTTTATAAATTCAATATCTAGTTCACGCGCCAGCATTGGATACAGTGTTTTTGCAATTAACGTTGATTTTCCAGATCCGCTGACGCCAGTTACGACAACCATACGATGTAGCGGAATTTCAACATTCAAATTTTTCAAATTATGCCCGCTGGCACCTTCCACTTTCAATTTGTACTTAAACAGTTCGTTTTCTACTGGTCGTGTTTTTTCAATCGGCTTGCGCACCAAAGGATTTACAAATGGCGCGGTCACTGATTTGGTGCTTTTTAAGAAATCTTTCTGCGTGCCAGAGAAAATGACTTCACCACCACGAAAACCGGAACCAGGCCCCATTTCAATAACGTTCTCGGCATTTCTGATAACATCATAGTCATGTTCAACAAGAACAACTGTATTACCTAAATCACGCAAATCTTTTAAAATCGAAATCAAACGATCATTGTCGCGCGGGTGCAGGCCAACCGTTGGTTCATCAAGAACGTACAGAGTTTGAGTTAAACCCATTCCTAATTGATTGGCTAAATTCAATCGCTGATATTCGCCGCCAGATAAAGTGCGTGTTTCACGATTTAAAGTTAAGTAACCAACTCCCACGCGCATCAAGAAATCAAGGCGCGATCGAATCTGATCAAAAACTTCGCCAGCAATGCCTCTCTCATGGGTATTGATCTCAAGCACATCAAAAAACTTTTTAAGATCTTCAATTGTTTGCTTAGTTAAATCGTTGATGTTTCGCTTGCGGAATAAAATCGTATTCACGTCTTTACGCAAACGAGATCCATTGCACTCAGTACAAAGCTGAGGGCTGCGATACCTCGAAATAAAAACACGTACGTGCATTTTATATTTTTTTGTTTCTAAATAATCAAAAAGACCCTGAACACCCATGAACTGAGCATTACCGTTCCAAATCACATCTTGCTGACTCTTTGATAAATCTTCCCAAGCCACATCCGTGGGAATTTTAGTTTTTTTACAAAATGAAAGTAGATCCTTTTTATCTTCTGCTGCGCTCGGCATGCTGAACGGATGAAGAGCATTCGCTGCTAAAGACAACTTTGGATTAGGAATAATCTTCGCTGTGTCCAAAGTTAAAATGTTGCCAAATCCTTTGCATGTGGGACAAGCACCCAGTGGACTATTAAAACTAAATAAACGCGAACTCATTGGCGGCGGTTGATAGTCGCACTCTGGACATTTCAACTCTTCAGAAAATCTAAGGGTTTGGTCATCGGTCGTTCTAACAACGCAACCACGAGCCGTTACATTGTTATTGTACCTAACAAATGCTTCGTAAGCTTGTGCTATGGAATCGGCAATACGTCCTTCATCCGCCGCATTGAAAGCCACACGATCGACAACGATGTAGAAAGCTTCTTTAGGTGCCGGCTTCTTGGCCATCTTTGGATCTGTGATCTCGACGATTTCATTTTTACTTGGAATCCAAAGACGTTGATAGCCATCTTTTAAAATTTCACCGAGTAAAACTTTGCCATCATAGGCGCGATCCTTTTGTTTCACTTCTGCCATCACATAACCGCGCTTGCCAGATAGAACTTTTACAGTTTTTTTAGTCGCTTCGGTTATAGAATGTTTTTCTGCGGGGATATTATGAATTGGGCAATAAGGAACACCTAATTTTTCATAAAGCAGTCGAATGTAATCCACTACTTCAGTGGTCGTTCCCACATTTGATCGGCTCGATTTCACAGAATTTTTTTGTTCCAAACAAACTGCTGGTGGAATATTAGTGACGCCCTCGATATCTGGCTTAGGTGCTTTGTTCAGAAATTGCTTGGTGTAATTAGACATGCTCTCGATGAAACGACGTTGCCCTTCGGCGAACAGGGTTTCAAATGCGAGCGAACTTTTTCCAGATCCCGATGGGCCACAGATAACTGTCATCTGACCCAGTGGAATTTTGATCTCTACATTTTTAAGATTGTTTTGCTTAATTCCCCAAATGTGAATTTCTTTCATCACTTAGGTTTATGATATTCGCTGAATATCGTCCAGTCTTATTCGTTGACCTCTTGCTTTAAGAAATCCACGGTTTCATCACCCTTGTTGGTAGACAAGGTCGGCTCGGTCCCTTCTATATACGCTTGCTTTATCACATTTTTTGAGGCCGCTGATGCTAACTTTCCAGTGTCGGCATCGATGTTCGCAAATACGATTCCGCCAGGAACGGGGAATGATGTCTGCGGCAATTTGTCGTGAGCGGATTTCATGTACTCAAGCCATAATGGAAGCGCGGCACGACCGCCCACTTCACCTTTTCCGATTGTTTTCTCTTTGTCGTACCCAACCCAAACGCCGGTTGCGATCTGCGGAGTGTAGCCAACAAACCATGCATCTACGTAACCATTAGTCGTACCCGTTTTCCCGGCTACCTCACGCCCTAGAGAGCGCGCTCTAGCGGCAGTCCCATTTTCATCTTCGACTACACCTCTAAGTAGGCTCGTCATAACGTAGGCGGTTTGAGGTCGGATTAACTGATTTTCATCATCGAAAAAGAAAAACTCATCGGGTTTCTTCGATTTTGCATTTTGCGTATCTGGCGTATCTGTTTCCGTTACAGCATTTGGGTTGTTTGGATCGACTACAGCCGAACCTTGTTTCTTAGTCATGTAGTTCTGACGACGATCAGAATATTCTTTATCTAATGTATCGAGTTCATTTTGAAAACGAATATCCAGAGACACATTTTCTAGCAACTTTTTATTATCTTGATCGATAACCGATCTAATTAAAAGCGGTCTAATTCTTTTTCCTAAGCGGCCAAATTGCGAAAACACTTTTGTCATCTCATACAGAGTTAACGAAGAAGATCCTAGTGCCAAAGTAAAGTCGTTATTAAGCGGACTGAAAATACCCAAACGTTTTGAATAGTCCATTGCCCAAGGTACACCGACGTCTTCGATTAATCTAACAGCGGGAATATTTAAAGACTGAACGAGTGCATTTCTAAATGTCAGCTGACCACCAAAAGACTTACCATGATTTGTTGGTTTCCAAACTTTAGTGTCCGCTTGGCCTTCCTGATCTTTGATTGATTCTTCGTAAACCAATGGTGCGTCCATCAGTTCAGATGATGGGTCATAGTGTTTATCTAATGCTGAAGCATATACGATAGCTTTAAATGCCGATCCTGTTTGGCGAACGGCTTGAACCGTGCGATTGAATTCATTCTTGTTGCGTATAAATTGATAACCACCAACCATAGCTAAGATTTCTTGAGTTTCTTGATCAAAAGAAATCAATGCGCCTTCAACCTCTGGTTCTTGATCTAACTCAACAGCCACATAGGATGTAAAATCCATTGGTTTTTTCAAACGCGAAATTAACACATTTTCGTTAGTTAGTTTCACCAAAACCACGTCACCTTTTTTCAGTGCATCCGAAGGTTTGCTAATTTGAGCTTGATCAAATTTTTTACTAGTATCTGGTTTACGTGCCCACTTCATAGAATCCATGTCGATGACGCCTTTGACTTCAGGCAATTCTACATAGGTTAAACCATCGGCATCGCTGACTTCTGTAACTACCGCACGATACGATTTTGTTAAACTCAAATACGATGGAATTTTTGCCGATTTCCCCAGCTTCTTGGCTTGGATCTCGTCAAAGTTTCCTTCGGTGTTGATCGTTCGCTCGGGTGTAGTTTCAAGAATTAATTCTTTTTTCTGTTTATCCAAAAACGCAGTAATAGCGGCTGGATCCGTAAGATTTTCCACTGGACCGCGGAAGCCCTGGCGTTTATCCAAAGATTTCAATCCGGAACGTACAGATTCCTGAGCCGCGATTTGTTTATCTAAATCTAGAGATGTGTAGATTTTGATTCCCTGATCTAAAACTTTCTCTTCGCCTAACTGTTGAAATAAAATCTGACGAATGGTTTCTTGGTAATAAGGCGCGACATCTTCGAAATCGTCTCGTACGTATACTTTCACGGGCAGTTTAACCGCTTTATCAGCTTCGTCATGAGTGATAAATCCGACTGTGGCCATGCGACTTAAAACATAGCGCTGACGTTCTTTTGCTTTTTGTGGATTCAGCACCGGAGAGTAGCGGCTCGGCGCCTGCGGCAAACCGGCCAAGATCGCGGACTCAGCAACTGTTAGATCGCTTACGGTTTTTTTGAAATACGTTTGCGATGCATTTTCGATCCCGTAACATCCGTGACCAAAATTAATTTGATTTAGGTATAAATAGAGAATCTCTTCTTTTTTCAAATTATCTTCTAGTTGGTAGGCCAAGAAAGCTTCACGGATTTTACGATCGAATGTTTTCTCACGCGATAAGAAAAACGTTTTTGCCACCTGTTGAGTAATAGTGGATCCACCCTGAACATTGCGTCCTGCGCGCATATTAGCCAGCATCGCACGCATAATGGCTAGATAGTTGATACCAGAATGCGAGAAAAATTGATCATCCTCCGCTGCTAAAAACGCCTGAATTGTCTTTTGCGGAATACGCTCATAAGGAACAAGCGTTCGGCGTTCACGAAAAAATTCACCGATTTTTTTATTCTTGCGATCGAACACCGGACTGACTAGGAGAGGTTTGTAATCTTTAATTTGAAGAATTTGTGGCAATGAGGCTTTGATGGAACCTAGCCACCAAACAGCAGCAATTAAAACTATAGAACTAGCAGCTCCAACGATAATTAGAATGCGTTTTCGAACAGTCGGATTCAAGGTCACAGTAGTACTCCAGAGGGACGGATCGAGTAGGATTCACGAATGGGTCCAGCGACCAAGGTAGAGGCGATTTTGCAATCGCCTATTTCTATTTAGAACCTTTAACTTTTTTGGTTGGTTTAGCGTTCTTGTCTACTTTTGGAGGCGCCGGCTTGCTATAGTCGCTATATGACATTCTGCAAACAGATGAGCCCGTCCCAGAGAACGCGCTCGGTTTACAACAGTTATCATGGAAGTTCTCTAGTAAATTTTTAAAATCCTCGCCGCACTGATTTAACATATCGGCCATAGATTTATCATCACTATACTTAGCGGGTCGTTTTCCAGAGTACATACTTAGTTTCATCGCCAATATGGCAATCTGCTGCTGATATTTTTTTGTTTCAGAGTTTAAGCGTTCTAACTTTTGTTTCAACAGCGATTGCTCATTTGTTTTATCTGTCTGGATGCGCTGATATTCGGCAGCTAGTTTTTTAGCCTCGCCCGTCGCATTCTTTTCGATATTTTGCATTTGGTAAATAATTTCTTGGTCTGCCAAGCGTTTTTCTTCGTTGATTTGGCCAAGCACTGAATCATAACTAGTAAGTTTAGATTTTAATGCAGCCAATTCATTTACGAATGTACTTTCGATACGTTTTTGTTTCAAAGTTTCAGTGTTTATACAATTATCGTAACGTTTTTGAATGTTAGAGGTTAATGTTTTTCCTTGCGCAAAAGCACCGGCGAATGACCCTTGCACGGCAGTCGTCGGCTTGGCACTCGCGTTGTTTTGTTTTGCAGGATCGCCACCCGTTGCAACAATGGCACAGCGGTCGTGAATTGCGAAACTTGAATTTTCTGATAAAGCTACCGCCTTTGCCGAAATCATATCAGTGTATTTTCTGCGTGTTTCGGCAATTTGATCAACAATTGAACTGTATTTTGAATCCGCTTGCATCTTAGCTTTAAGCTTTTCGTTATCTAGCTTATGCATGGCATCTTCTTTTTCATTCGGCATCTCATTTAATCGGTCTGCAATTTTACCTTCGGCCTCTGCCCAGCTTTTAAGTTTGTCTGCATATTCTGTTTGCGCGTCTTCTGCGTCCTTCATGTTCACTTTTACTTTTTCTTCTAGATCTTTCTTCTGATCCTCAAGTTTATTTTCATTTTCTTTAAAATCATCTTTTGACAGAGTGCAATCAGGACGATCGTTCATTGCAGAATAAATTCCTAATAAAGTATCCGCACCACTTACCATTCCAAGCATCGACGAAGCTGATTGCATTTCATCACTCTGCATGAACCCGCCGGACTCATTCACCGTTTTCGAACATGAACGTGCCTGCTTAGCAGGAACTTTAGCGCACTCTTTATAAATTTCCTTATCGTCTTCGTATAAAGATTCACAACGATCTTTACGGCGGCTTTCCGTTTTACTTTCTTCTACTTTGAAGTCACTCTCTAGGTCATTAATTGCGGTTTCGATATTAGCACGACATTCAGTGTCGTCCTTCGCACATTCTTTTTTCTTAGCCGCAAGCTCTCGCATGGCGCCACGCGCACATCGGGCTTGAGCACTTTCGTTATTTGCCTCAGCCGAAACTCCGCCATTAGCCGTGGTTCCACCTTTTAGAAACCCAAAAGATAAAAACGCTGATCTATATTTCGAAACTATTTTATTCAAAGTGTTTCCCCTGATAGTCGATACAAGAGCAATAAGCGCTCCGCCTAAAATAAGCTTAAACGACGTTTCACGCAGAGTTTAGTCTAGATTTTTTACGCCTCAATCAGGGACAATCCTAGAAACATTCGCTTTTCTAATTACCTAGAACGAGAAGTCTCAGAATCAGACGTTGATCCAGCTGTATACAAGTTTGATACCTACCCCGACCCGTCGCACCGAGCCCAGATTAGAATGGGATGATTCGCACTTTTCTGGCTACGCCGCCAATGTCTATTTCGACTATATAGCCGCTAGAGAACGCTTCTTTTACCAATTTTGGATTTCCACGTAGACCTGCACAAGCAGGAACAAATCGGCAGAGAGGACCATAGATTCCGCTATCTGCGGTAACGAACGTGGGGATGTCTTCAGTATGAGACCTTCGCGCAAAAAATAAATCTGCTACGATTTCACGATCGTTAGCAGAATTCGCTTTAACTTGTCCTACTTGCAAGTCCTCAAATTTTTTCAATAGTTTCTGATATTCCGGAGAATTGCGGCTTCCTTCAATTTCAAAAATTCTTATGCTTGTTGGAAACGTCACCGTGCCGTTGTTATTGGGGTTGAATCGCTCTGTGACAGAACGTTCAGCCATATAAAGATGTGAATCCGCGATCTTTTTATGCTTACGCTTAAACATCCGATTAAACCGATCAGCATACTTTTTTAAATTTTGGCTTATTTTGTCCGGTCTATACTTTTGCTCAACAAGCGCGATGACCATATTGGTATCAACTATGACTGGATTACTACCTAATGGCATACGACGAATAATTTTACCGCTGGCGTCTCTGACCACCCCATGCAAAGCGGCTTTCACCGTGGTACCGCACGCAGATTTTTCAGCCGTGGCCGCTACGACATTTGAAAAAACGATAAGACTTAAAAATAGAACTCTGAATACAGGCATCATTTCTCTTTCGGACTCTGCGGAAAGGCTTAAACTACTCAAAAGTCTAGTTTATCCAAAAGCTCAAATCTCCGAAAAGAATAGGTGGTTAAAAAAAGGATTCTTTTCTCGATATTGCTTGTTGTTAGCTTCTTTCGGCTATCCTCCCTTCAAGCTCAAACTTATGATTGGCTTCGATCATCAGTGAATAAGTTTTGGTACAATCAATTTGCTACTGATTGTACCAAATCAGTTAGACCTTTAGATTTATCTACATTGAAAAATAGCATACCGAAATCTTGCTCCCGCACCCCTGACTCTACCCACGTAAACCGCAGCGTCAGCAAAGATTTAGTGTCTGATCTTTATTTAGATGAAGTTATGGTAGAGACCGCTCGACAGAATCAATGCCAATTTGACTATTGGAGCGCACTCAGTACCCAACAAGAAGATGCATTTAAAGAACAAGAAAACGCAAACACCCGCCTCAAGACGCAGTTTCCAGCCCTGAAAAACTCGCTAACTTCGGCTAAGTTTGAAGATCGTTCCACTATCTTGGGATCGAGTTCTGAATCTGTTCAACAGCAGGCACAAGCTGCGCAAAATAAAATTGTAGATCAATTGGTGGACAGTGCTTACAAAATTGCGAAGGAAGAACGTGATCTAAAACATTTTTTAGCTCAAAATCCGATGTATTCGGCAGACCCTAAAAAGAGCCCAAAAGAACATATTGAAAAGGCACAAGCCAGAATAGCTATTCTAGAAAATTCTTTCGTACTTTCTGAAGATAAAGAAGTTCAGGCGTTCGTCAGGTACGATATCATTTCCAAAATAAACGAAAGTTTCACAATGGGAAAAGAACCCGATATCAGCGAGCTGAAAGACTATTTTACTTCCGACAAAAAGAAAGGCTTTCAAAATCAAGTGGTAAAAAGAAAGCTTTCAAACATCTCGGCAGATCAGACTAATTATGCCAGCGTAGATGGCAAGTATGACGAGAATTATTCCTTTAAAGTTTCTGCCGTGCAGTCTGGCGTCGGCTCTAAAATTATTAATGATAAAGTGGCGGCAAATCCTAACTTTTCACAATTGCAATGTGAACTAGATTCTAAATATGGCAAAGGCGAAAAAATTGCGACTACCGCTAATACTGCCGTTGTTGCGGGTGTAACAATGTTTTTTGGTGGAGCCTCTTTGATGGTGGCTAGGTTAGCGCAAATTGGTTTAACATCGTATCGTGCGGCTAGGATGGCGCAAATTATCTCTACTGTCGCTAACACAACAATATCAGCTTCTGAAATAGTACAGGGCCTTGTCGAGTCCTGCACGCAACCTCATTTTACAAAAAAAGACAGCACAATCTGCTCACGCGTAGCCTCAGTTAAAGAAAAAGGTATCGCCGTTCAGATAGATTCCGAAATAAATCACTCACAATGTTTAAACGACATGGGACTAGCCGCCTTGGCAGGCTCGGCAGCGTTTAAAACTGCGATGGTAGCCAAGCGCCTTAAGCGAGAACAGCAAATTTTAAATTTAGGTATTCGGGATCGATACAATTCCCTACAACAATCCATCAAAAATCATCCCACACTTACGCAGGTGCAGAAAAAACAATTCGAGGAAGAGATGCGTAAATCCATTGATCTTTCTGATATGAATAACTTTCCTAGGCAAGAGTTTCTAGCCACTTTAGCGAAAGATAATCCAGAAGATATGATCGAAGCTTTAAAGCAAATTAACGGCACCACCGGGCTTTCTTGGCGTAATCGGGTCAAAACATGGATATCGGGAAAAAGCCTTACGAAAAAGGAAGCAGACGAGCTAGAAGCATGCTTGGTCGACCAAAGCTCAAAAACAAGTCAATGTAACTCAATTCCAAAAGACAGGCGGTCTTAGTTAGAAAGTTATTCTCAACTATTGCGCCACCCAAAATTTTCCATTACATTGGTGTCGTTGAATGAATTTGCAGCTCGCAGTGAAATGGCGATCAAAAATGCTCTTCGTCGCCAACATGCGGACACTATCGATAATTTAGTGTCCGGTAAAATTCAAATATAGAGATTATTTAACGACTTTACCTTTAGCGTCTTTGACAACTTTCCCTTTAGGAGCGCCTTTAGTCGAAGCCCCTTTTTGAGCTACAACTGTATCTTTGCTCGGAGAACTCGTGCAACGACGTTGAGCATCACCTGGTTCACAATCAGGTTCTTTACCCTCGGTGTCGGTCTTCTTCTGACCAGCGGGTCCGCCTTTCATCGTTGTTGCGTATGAACTAGTTGGATCTACAACACCTACTGTAACTTTATCATCGACCGGAACCGCGGTCGCGCCCGCTGGTTCTGCCGTAACTTGCGCTTGCGCGAAAAAATTAAGCATTAATAAAACCATGATTATAGATATAAAAAATTTCATCCTGATTGCTCCTATAAAAATAATTCTTGAGTGG
>NCGL01000055.1 GCA_002256935.1 Bdellovibrio sp. 28-41-41 | reverse complement strand
TAGCAAATCGGGTCGAACCAGTGGACGATCCGTTTAAAATAAAAGTGTTACCTATGTCTCCGGAATAAACTGTTACCCATGTCCCCGGAATGGACCTTATAAATTGAGAGACTATTTTAAATTCATCATTCATCTGTATAACTGTCTGCTAGTAGGTTCGGTATTGTAGATTCTTGGTGCCTATGTAAAATTACTCTTAGCTTCACTCTACGCAGTTTACTTAAAAAAATTAAATAGACATTAAAAATATTTTGTCCGTCCTGACACATAGTTTGCGTCATTGAACTAGAAGCAAGAAGACGTGCAAAGACCTCAGCTACGGTCGCTGATTCGGAGTCGGCTGACTCTGGTCTTCCTTCTGATAATTTGGGGATCGAAAAGTTGCAGGTTCTAAAAATTGGTAGGGATCTTCCGACAACCTGCAATCTCAGTCAAGTACATGATTTCATTGAAATCACGATCCATCTAATTACCCAGGAAAACCACGATCTGAAGGCATTTTACGAACAGGGCTACTCAATAAACGAGATCGCTGATCGGCTTGGTTTGTCTTATTCAACGATCAGAGATCAACTCACTAGGCAGGGAGTGACGCTCAGGACAAACAAGTCCGTCAGTTTTTCCAAAGATCAGCTGCAAACTTTTAAGAATTCAGCGCCGCCGCCTTATGGCTTTTGCTACCTAGAGGGTCAGCTTCAAAAGGACCCTCGTGAATACTCTGTTCTTCAAATCATTGAAAAACAACGTCAACAAGGCCGCTCCCCAACGGAGATCGCTCGATACTTAAGCGGCAAGGGATTTAAAACCCGACATGGCAAACCCTGGGGTCAAGCACACGTTTTCAATATCGTTCAAAAACTCAAAACCAAAAACCTGAGTCTACGACTCAAAGGAGAGAGCACATGAATCTCGATAAACTTTTTAGCTGGATCACTGGTGTCGTTATCGCATTTGCAATTACAGGAAAACTCGATGTCCTGCAAGCCTGGATCTGGCGGGCGCAGGCGCAGGTCGTCTATGCATCCCGCACATCGACCTGGGGCAGTCCGAGATTTTTTGGGCCGATGAAAAAATCGCTGCCCGCTCATGGACAAGGACAATCTGCTCAAGAATTTAGTCAATAATTTGGCACCTGAGGAAGGGTCGCTTAATCAGCAATCATCATATCAGCGATGCACTTCGTATCGCCGCCATAGTCATAGAACGGTGTCGATCCACTTCTTGTTAATACACTTGAGTTTGATACGCCAATTTGGGTGGCGTCGTATGAGAATTTTTCGATTGCGTAGTTAACAATTGTTGTCGCCGTATTTATTGCTGTTGCAATGTAGAGTGAGTTGTCCGTCGGGTCGAGAACCATTTCAGATATTCCGTAAAGCAAGTACGGATACGTAGTAGGATATTGATTAGCATCATATATTTTATTGGCGGTTCCAACTGTGACAGACGAAGCTGTTTCTGTGATGTTATATGCATAAATGCTATTAATATCTGTATTCGTAGTATTGCCAGAGTAGGCGACAAGTAACTTTAAATTTACTGCATCGTATGCCATCGCGACTGGAAATGCCGCGGCATTTGGCGCAGCCTGAGCAGGTGTGCAGTCTCCGCCAGCAGCGTATCCTTCAGGTTTGACAAATCCAAATCTGTTTTGAGATGTAGCAGAATGAAGAAAAACGATGAACTGATTACTTAGCGTCGAAACCTTTGACATGAGAGTTGTTGAAGTCGCGCAAGGTGCTGCCGGAGCATTCACATAAGGGTTCACACCTTTGGTTACACGAACGTTTGCAGAACTAATTTTTTCAATAGCTGTATTCTTGTTAATAAGAAGATCACCGTTAGTTAGAAGATGTAGTCCTCTCAACGCAACACTAAGCGCCGTAGTATTGTTGCTGAATAGTGATCTCGCTCCATCTGATTCTTTTGCAATCCGCTCGATTCTTCGCGCGCCCGCTGTCGTGTTTTCGACTAAGACGTACATGTTATTTGAGTCGATACTCGCAATTCCAACAGGCGAGTCTCCCGCTTGCGAAGGAGATGAATTGTAATCGGCCACCGTGATATCTTTGATACCTGTTGCTAAATCAATTCGGTAGACGAGATTTGATGAAGTTGCATTAGTAAAGGCAGTGTTGCCTCCGCCCGAGTAGCATGCGCCTGAAGCCACATATAAATAGCGCGAGCTACTCGAGGACTCTTCGTCTTCCGGTGGCTGCGCGCAGCTCGTACAAATAAGTGTTACCGCCACGAACATCCCGCAAAGATTGAATCGACTAGACTTTAATGTTGCTGTTACAAATTGTGCTTTCATACAAAACTAAATTCGGCACAATTTTAAGAATCTTTACCGACTTGTCTAAAAACGAGACTAAAGTGGGGAAGATCTTAAGATTATTCAGGTTTCTGAAGATTTGTCCGAAATGTAACCGGATGGGTCAACGTTCACAATTCCTTATTATTTGTTTCTCTCTTTTTCTTTGCTCGGTGAGCGAAGCGAATAACTATGGAATCTATCCGCGAACACGTTTGGGGGCTCGTCAAAGTCTATATTCTGGAGAAAAGGGGAAATCGTTTACGGAAACATCGGTCGGATACGGCGCCGGAGTTTCTGTGTTTCTCGATGGCCGCCACTTCATTCCATTTTTTGGATTTAATGTTGGAACAATGGCAGGGCGACAAGTTTTTTTGGATGACACTACAGAGGTGACCGCTTCCTTCAATTATTACTCTGCTGCGACCGAAATGGGTCTTCAAATTTTTCCAATAGAACGGAGGACTAAGGGGTTTAACGTCTACTTTGTTGGAATGGCAATAGTTGGATACAATTTTGTCGCACTCTCGAAAAACGCAACTCTCACGTCAATTCCCTATAGCGATCAGTCCTTCTCTGGCGGGTATGCCGCTGGAATCGGTACCGAATGGATCATGAACAATGCAAGCCCCAATAAATGGGCACTGAATGCCGAAGTACTTTTCAAAAAAGAAAGCGCAACATTATTTAAGCAGACATTTGATCTCAGTAGCATGGTTTTCGCGGTGGGGATTGGATGGTAGTACTGAGCCGCCTTTTTTTTGTGATTATCACAGCCGTCTCGTCTTTCGCGAGTGCTGATATTCATATGGGTGGAGACATCGGTCTGATCCAAGACCAGAAATCTATTACGTCACGAGATTTGATTCAGACTACTTTCTACGATGCTTATCTTTATGTGCAGGCAAGCAGGAACTATCCGTTCTATTTAGGATTTGACTACATTTACATTTCGACAACTCAGCCCAATACCGTTGCCACCACAACGGCAACTCTAACGTCATCCAACGCAATGGCTGGCTTGAAGTATGTCTTTGGAAAAAAAGAACTCTTCTCTATTTCGCTTTTGGGAAGTCCTTTTATTCAAGCGAACTATCAGGTGACCGGATCAGCTAGTGATCTATGGTCAGGATCAGCCTTTGCTTCAAAGCTATCGATCCATCCGGAGTTGTCGTCTTCACTGAAGTTATGTGTGTCTTTGGTGTACTACTCAGCGACGTACACGTCTAAAAGTGACTCCTCGGGGAGCACGACTGTAAGCAGTTTTTCACGAAGTCTTCTAATTCCAACTTTCGGGCTTCAATTCAATTTCTAATTGATTTAGATGGATTTACGCTGCGGCCATTTTGCGGACGATTGTGCCAATGTCTGTTAGAAAAGGCTTCTGAACGAAAGCACTAGCACCTGCCTCAAGAATTAATTTTTCGCTGTGATTGCCTCCGGTCATCACGACTACTGGTATCCCCGCATTATCTCTCTTTACCTCTTCAAGAAGTTCCAACCCATTTTTTATCGGCATGTCGATGTCGGTAATAATCAGATCGACCTGTTGGTCTGCAATAATCTTGAGGGCGATCTGCCCGTTCGCAGCTTCAAGAACGTTGTATCCTGCGCCATCAAGCTGCTCTCTTATTACGGACCTCAAGTCCGCATCATCTTCAACAATTAGAATATTCTTAACCATAATCAAGATTATCATCGAAATTGCCTAGGTACGCATAGTCCTGGACGGTAAATCTATACCGACGGTGGAATCAAACCGACCCGATATACTTTAGTATGTGAGTTCGATTGAAGCAAAATACAACAGGCTACTCCGTACCATCGGAGCCAATTTAAAGAGGATGCGAAAGTCCAGGAACTTATCTCAAGCAGATATGACTGGGCACGGTTTTGAATTACGAAACTACCAACGACTTGAGTCTGGTAGACATTCGCCCAGCCTATTCACGCTTCATCGGCTCGCAATAATTTTTGATTGCGAAGTAAAAGATCTGTTCAGTTAAGAAATCTTAAGTCACAGGCCGGTCGGTCTTGCGGCCAAATCGTCGATAATCGCACTCGTTAAACAAAGTTACTGTATTTGATGCCTTGGGGTTACTTCCTATGGAAATCAGAGCGTGCGAGGCATTCCATAGCTAAACAAATCAAGGTCTAGTGATTATGATGTTTCGTCTCTTGGACTTTATTAATCTGCTTAAACATTCTAAAATAAGTTTTTGGGGTTGAATAAATGAAGAGACCGACAGTTTTGATAGTTGATGACGAATCATACATCCGAGAATTCTTGGCTCAAATTTTATCAGAGCATTTCCGAATTGCTTTTGCTAAAGACGGAAAAGAAGCCATCGAAATAGCGAAATCCGCAAAACCAGCCGTTATTGTCCTCGATGTTCTTATGCCTGGACAAAACGGAATTGAAACCTGCAAGAAGCTTCGTGAACAACGAGAGTCCGAAGGGATTCCCGTCATTTTGCTCACGGCTGTCAATGAGCCGGAACAAAGAATCAAGGCGTTTAACGCCGGAGCTGATGACTACTTAGCAAAACCATTTTTGCCAGAAGAATTGATTGCACGAATC
This sequence comes from Bdellovibrio sp. 28-41-41, assembly GCA_002256935.1. Classification (GTDB taxonomy): domain Bacteria; phylum Bdellovibrionota; class Bdellovibrionia; order Bdellovibrionales; family Bdellovibrionaceae; genus UBA2316. Next base: position 27,190 of record NCGL01000055.1, on the reverse strand, counting down.
AATCGAAAACTTGAAAAAACTCCGGCTCGACAACCTGTGAGCAAAGAGAATGAATTTCGACTCGGTAATCTGAAATTGCAGTTCGATGACCTGAGTATCGAAGTCGATGGTGTTAAATGCGAACTCGGACAGGTTGAATACAAGATACTCAATTTTCTTTTGAAAAAACGTGGGGAGCTGGTTTCAAGGCAAGAACTCAATGACTACGTTTGGGGAGATGAGCTTCCCTCGGACCGTGCGCTTGATCCCCACATCACCGCGCTTCGTAAAAAACTTCAGAAATCTCATGGAGAACTTAAAACCGTCTATGGGAAGGGCTACAGCATTATTTTGAAAGACATGGAGAACTAAAATCGAATCAGCACTATTGCAGCTTCAGCGCCCCTCAAGCCCCTCGACAATCCGAGGTTGTGAATACCTATTTGAAGCGACGTTCAATCAGGCGGCAGTAGGAATGTCCCATGTATCGCTAACAGGCGACTGGCTTCTGGTGAATCAAAAACTATGCGATATTGTTGGCTACAATAAAGAAGAGCTTTTGAAACTTTCCTTTCAGCAGATTACTCACCCTGACGACTTGTCGTCGGACATGGCCTTTGTTGAAAAAATGCTGCGTGGAGAAATTCAGACGTATTCACTTGAAAAACGATATATCAGAAAAGACAAATCTCATGTATGGATCAACTTAACGGTTTCACTGGTAAAAGACAGTTCGGGTCTTCCGCTCTATTTCATTTCGGTCATTGAAGATATTCATAAAAGAAAGAAGATGGAGAGTCAGCTACGCGGGATTCATGGAGAAATGGAACAGATAATTGAAAAGCGGACCGCAGCTCTCAAAATTGAAATTGCTGAACGTAAGCGCGCAGAAAAAGAACGAAATAGTTTTTATGATCTCTCGAGCGATTTAATTGCCATTTTTGGATATGATGGTTATCTAAGGGCGGCAAATCCAGCTTTAAGAAAATGTCTTGGGTACACAGAGAAAGAACTCACCTCCAGACGATTTATTGAAATTATTCATCCTGAAGATTTAGATCGAACTTTAGAAATCAGCGCCGAATTTCGAAAAACAGGCCGCTTTGCAGGAATGGAAAATCGATATCTCTGTAAAAATGGAAACATCGTCACGCTATCGTGGACGGTAACGGGTGTTCCTGAAGACGATTGCATCTACACAGTAGCCAGAGACGTTACAGATATTCGACGTCAAGAGCTTGAGATCGCCGAACAGAAGTTGAAAATTGCTGCAAACTCAAAAATGAACGCGCTTGGGCGAATGGCGTCAGGCATTGCTCATGAGATCAATAATCCACTGACGATTGTTTATGGACAAACCAGTGCGCTAAAAAAATTAGCAGAAGAAGACTTCGTTCCAAAGTCGAAGATCGTCACGATTGCAAATTCTATGGAAAAGATGTGTGAGCGAATCGTTCGCATTATTAACGGACTAAGAACCTTTTCCCGGGATGCGACAAATGACCCGCTAGAGTTTTACTCCGCCGGTAAACTGCTAAACGAAACTCTTTCATTTTGCCATGGGCGAATACAAAGTTTTGAAATCGAACTCGCCGTGGACGAAGTCTCTGAAGAGTTCGAATTTTATTGCCGTCCCGTTCAAATATCGCAAGTGCTGCTTAACCTTTTGAATAACTCGATAGACGCTGTAAAGAGTTTAGATTCTAAGCGAATTCAAATCAGGTTTGTCGTTGAAAACGAAAAAATTGGGTTTTCAATTTCAGACAGCGGAGCCGGGATAAAAAAAGACCATATTCCCAATTTATTCACTCCATTCTTTACCACAAAAGAAATTGGCATCGGCACGGGGCTTGGCTTGAGCATCGCTAAAGGAATTGTGGACGCACATCAGGGCAACATTTATTTTGATACAGCATCCACAGAGACTTGCTTCGTTTTCCTTTTACCTAGAGTTTCTAAATAGTCACATCGAGACTACTCGATTTGTTTGTTCTGAAATTTCGCTAGACGATGGTCCGAAATTCCCCGTTTTACCTAGGCCTTAAATCTTAATTATAGTCCAAATTCTAAATATTCCTAAAGAATCTCCGACACGGTCAGTATGGAACGGAGAGTTTTCATGAGAATCACAATTCTATTTCTTTCTCATCTTTTGCTAGCCTGCAGTGTTGCACTGGCTGATAGCCGTGATGTGGAGAGATTCAAACCTATATTGGATCAAGCAGTTGCCGAGCAAAAGGCTGGAAATCATAAAACAGCAATTAAGTTATTTAAGAAAGTCTACTCCAAGTCGGAGGACTTTAAACGCGATAGCCTGCTGGGACTTGTCTCAAGCCTTAAGGACTCTAAAAAGTGGGACGACGCCATTGAGACGCTCAAACTAGAAATAAAAAAGAGCCCCTTTGTTGGCGAGTACCGCATTTGGTTTGCCGAAGTCTATCTGGGCGCAGAAAAATTCAATGAATCACTTGTCGAGATAGATTTTGCTGAGAAAATTTTAGGTACAGAGAAGTCAGTACTTCGCATCAAGTCTATTGTTCAACAAAAACTTGGAAAGCACCGTGAGGCTGTTGATACGCTGACGGTTTATTTGAATGGCGACTCAAAAGATTACAGTGCTCTTGCTGATCGCGCGGAGTCCTACTTCCAGCAGAAACTGTATGTAGAGGCTTACAAAGATTTTCAAAAAGCCTACGAAGTTAGACCCTTCGACGAGCGAGTCCTTTCTTCGTATGTTCGGTCTGCATACTTCAGTCACAACCACCGCGAAGTTAAAAAAGTTGGTCGAGAATGCACTAAATTATTCCCTAAAAACGATTCTTGTTTTGAGTACCTAGGCAGATCGGCATTTCACAAAAAAGATTTTCCGAAGGCGGCAAAATTTTTTGATTCAACTATTTCTATTGACCCGAGCCGTGTCGAAATTCGGCAGTTGCTGGCGGAGTCCTTAGCTTTAAGCGGAAATACCGCAGAGAGCGATTCTCAGTTTGAAATAATCCTAAAACAACAGCCAGAGTTCGAACCCGCGATGAGAAGCTGGTCAGTTTTTTTGGCTCAAAGAAAGAAGATAGAGGTATTGGGCGCGACTCTTAAAACATTTAACAAGAATAATCCCAACAATCTTTGGGGTGCTGTGGAGCTAGCTAAACTTCTCTGGCTAGTGGGAGACAGTGAAGGCGCGCTTGAACGAATGGAAGTCATCACAAAAGAAAGTAAGTCAAACTTCGCAAGGTTCTACTCTGCTTATTTTTTTGATCTTGCCGGGAAGCATGAAAAAACTAGAAATTTACTTTCGGAAGCGAAAGACCCCGCACTTGATATAGATTTTCACGTTGGCCTTTCATTTTTCAAAGAGAATAAGTTGGCTGAGGCCATTCAGCATTGGCTGAAAGTTCCTGCTGAGTCACCTCTGTACTTTAAGGCTCAAGTCAACGCAGCTCTTGCGTTTGAACAACAAAATAATATCGAAAAGGCGAAGAAGCTTTTGAGCGCGTTAACCCCACCAACTGAATTAAAAAAGAACTTCGAGAAGAAGCTTATCTCGTTGGTTACAAGCGAAGAACGCACGCCTGCAACTGCGTCTGCCAATGAACTTTCATATTTCACTAGCTGGAGTACACCACAGCTATGAAAACTCTATTCTTAACCACTTTGATGATGTTCGCCGGTTTTTCCGCCCACGCTCAGTCGGTCGAAGAAGGTAGGTATGTCGGTCTTCAATCAGGATATGGAATGCTCTCCTCAAGCCTTTCTGGATCAGGCTTTAATTCAGATTTGCCAGACAAAGGTGGCCTGCTTTACGGGATTGATTTTTCGTATCAAGACCCCGATAGCGAAACTCAGTACAACCTCAAATATGATAAGACTTCGGTTGATCAAACCGCCCCCACAGGTGTCACCCCAACAAGTCTATCGGTGTTTCGTGAGGACTTCAGATTTCTAATTTCAATTTCACCTTGGGATTCCGGCAGATTTGAAAACTTACGCATCGGGTTTGGATATGGAATTCTACAAACCGGAGCCACGGATACATCACCCAAAAATGTATTAACAAAGCAGTCGAGCCAAGGTCTTCTGTTTAACGCTTCTTACAAAACGAAACTGAAGTCTGATTGGTCGATGCTATCTGAGTTTCTGATTTACCTTCCTCACCAAATAAAAGAGTCCCAGCAGATCACGGGTTACAATCCGAAATTTATCGGCGCGGAACTTAAATTTTTAGCGGAGTATCCGCTATCAGATGACATTGTTGGGTTTGCTGGCGCCAGTTATAGAATGGATCAGGTTTCCTACGACGGATCAGTCAGCCGAGGTGTGACAGGCGGACAAGACACAAGAACTCAGCTCGCGATTCCGGTCGGAATCAAGATTGGGTACTGAAATGAGGATATTTATGGGGAAAAGCTACTTTGCATATCATCTACTATTTGCGGTCGTTCTCGTCACGAGCTCAGGCTGCAACAAAGATGCAAGCGTATCAAATCTCAGCTCCGAATCGAGCGAAAGCTCCAGCAGTTCGGCAAATACTTGTTCTTCCCCCAGTACATCAGTGATTTGGCGAGGAGAGAGATCTAACGCAACGACTGTGGCAGTACGAGGTCTCTGGTCAGACATTAAGATAATTCCTAGCACAACATATCCTGCCTCCGTCTATACTGATGCAGGATGCGCGTGCATTCGCTACACCTACTGGAATGGAACTGACTGGCAGACTGAAATAGTATCTGCGGGAAGTACGACAACATTTACACACATTCGACTTGCGTATTTAAGTACTGGGATACCAGTTGTGGTTTGGTCAAATTCGACAACAACTTTACAGCTTGCTATTCGTAATACCTCAAGCGTCACGACAGAGGGCAGTTGGACGATCACGAATCTCGATACCGCAGGAACTGCGGTTCGGGCTGTTGATATTAAAGTCAATCCCTCTGACCAAGTCGCAATTGTTTATGCGAGAAATACGGCTGGAAGCTCTCATCTAATTCTCTGCACTTCTGGCTGTTCATCCGGCGCAAACTATTCATCGCCGTCGACAACCCTTGGCACCGTGGGAACAAACCCACATTCACTGGGGCTTGGATGGTGCTACTCTGGAACGACCTACTATCCTGTCGTTGCACTCACTGGAGCTGCAAATTCAAGTTTTGCAATTTGTCGCCAATCAACTCTTTCAAGCTGTCTAACTGGAATTGCGAATTGGGCTGGCGGTGCCGTTCAGACTTTAACCGGTACTGGTGCAAACAGAGTTACTGTGCAGTTAGCGGTTGATGATACAACATCTGATGCTCCTGTAAGGGCGATTGCCCATAACGGATCAGCGCTTTCGATTTATCAGTCCGCTTTCGCGGGTGGAGGTTGCGCGGCTGGCACTGTTGGGGCGATCGCGTCGAGTGGAACTATTTCCGGCACAGCAGCAAATAGTGGAAACGCCTTCCTCGCCCTAGAGAGAGTGACTGGTAACAACTATCACCTACTCGCAAATGAAACGACAACAAGTGTTCGCTATTACAACACAACGGGCGGTTCGTTCACCTCTTGGAATGCACAAGGAACTGTCGCAACGGCGACGCTTGCCGCCGCTGGAACAACTCGCGGAGGTCTGGCTGTGGATGCCTCATTGTCACAAGCATACACAACATTTGCTAAGACAACTGCGGCCGCACCATTTAACGGAAATCTTGTTTTCGGATGGATTGAAAATACAACTGTTGCTTCTAATAGTGCCACTGCTGAATATTACGAGACCCCGTTAACTATAGACGGACAACTTCAGATGACAGCAAGCCAGGTTCCAAATATTTCGGTCAACGCAACATCTAGCGGAACGCCTGGCGCAGTTTTTGTGGACTACTCATCAAATGCTGCCACCACCGGAATACTGAGGTATGGAATTCGCACAGGATCATCTGCTTCAGACAACTGGAATATTCGCGCAGTTCCTATTGTCGGACAACCTCAAGCCATATCACTTGTATTTGATAGTAACGACAAGCCATGGATAGGATTTTATGATCTGCAATCCTTGCGGTTTAGAGTTGCGACAAATTCTGAAACTGACGGCACTGGGATTTGGTCAACCTACTATTTTCCATTTAGGACTGCGGTTACAGCAGCGACGGCACCAGCCTATCACAGTGTAGCACTTGCGATGGACAGAACAGCGACCTCGGTAACTCCGGTGATGATTGTTGGGGTAGCAAATCATGGAACAGTCGCGAACACCGGAATTTGGTCGGCAAAGCTTGATCCAGCGACTGGAAATTGGTCGAATGTTACACAAATCGAATCAACAAATCTTGCCAACTCAAACTCTAATCTCACGGCAGATTATGACACCAACGGAAACATCGTTATCGCTTACTATGACCGCAGTGCTAACAACCGTGTTGAATATTCTCAAAGTACAAACGGAGCGGCTACTTGGTCCACTTCGACGAATGTGACAGCACTCACAGCTAGTGGCATGGGGGCAAAGATAAAGATCAATCCAGCGACATCGCGCCCTGCAATTACTTACTACGATAGAGCTAACAATAGGGTTTACTACTCTTATTGCACATCATCTCTTGCAAGCTGCACGAGCCTTGCGAACTGGTCATACTCTTTCGTTGAGAATCTCACAGCAGGCGTAAGCGGGCTTGCGGCAACTTCAGATGGCCTTCTAAATACCGGTCTTACTTTTACGAGCACCGGTACTGCATATGTTGCGTATCCAATTGGCGCAGGAAACTCTGGCGTACTTGCACTCAATAACAACAGTTCAGGAAGCTTTCCGCTGTCATCGACGCTTGTCGCTGCAAAAAACTCCAGTACGATTTTAAACTCTGCGATTTCTGCTATCAATTTTGCTCAGCCAGGTTGGAACGTGGATTCTGTACGAACCTCAGCGGGTTCTCTTCATTCTCTTTTTATTGGGGCTGGAAATTGGTTATATGGAACGAGCTGTGGGGACTAAATAGGCGGCTGTCGCGATGATCCGCTAATGTTTTTTCTTAATAGTCCCAGTTGCGGCCTCAAACTCTTTGGGGTCAACGCTTGGACGAGAGAGTAATCCTTTTACCTGCATATAAAGTGATCCATAGCCTTCGATTCCGGCTTGGACAACTCCTTGAAAGAATCGCACTTGGTGTTCGCCGAGAGAATCCGCAAACTTCTTATTCACTTCCAATTTCATTCCTCGCCCTTCGGATGAAATCTTGTAGATGGCATCCTTGGTGCCACCGTTCATTGAACAAGAAAGGCCGGCCTTTAGCTCCTCCACCACATGCGTAAATTCAGGTTTAGTCAAAAGTTCTTCGGCGACTTTTGATTCTGTAAATCTGCGCCATACCGAGTGTCTTATCGCCTTTTCTTCTGAATCAAGAGCATCAACACCAGTAAAAGGCGTAGCTCTTAATTTCTCTTCCGTAGAATTACGTTTGGGCTTTCGATTGTCTGGTGGCTTAGGCATGGGCACTCCGTTTGGTTTAAAGTCTACAACCACCTAGAGGAAGCGTCAAAGATTTAGCAGTGATCCTGATGGTTTAGAGGTGGTCATTCGATTCTGCTAGCGCTTATAAGCACAATTTTCTTCCAATTTTAGCTGAAATTAGCTATAAAGAGCTTATATTAGCTTATGAGGCATCATGAACACGCAATACATCGACATCAACGTATACAAATTCAAATCGCTTCGAAAGCACATGAATCCAATCTATTGGGAGCTTCGAAGAAATGAAGACCGCCCTTTTGGGGAAAAAGAAGAGATTGCTCAAAAACTTATTTCCCAGTTTTTCAAGCGCATGCGTGAGTACAGGGGTGTATCTGTCGCGCGCATTGCCAAGAGTTCAAACTACGATACAGAAATGATCCAGAAATTTGAAAATGGGCAAATCCGCTCAACCGCTCTTCTAGAAAGAGCCTATTGCCAGGAATGCACAGCCCAACACGAGCAGGATTATTTCAATCGCCGCCTATTTGAATTTGCGAATCCAGAAACAAGAGCGGGCAAGCAAGACATTGCGTTAGACCTCGTTCGTAGATTTGGCATTCTGATTCCAGATGTGGATTTCAGTCGTATCAAGTCACCGCCCGCAGACATAATCGAGTTTTCGCCTAGGAATAAAAATCAATAAACGGACTTGGCTCAAATAATCCACTCAAAGATTTCAGTTTTCCTTTATTAAATCAGCACTTACATAGCTCGACCTGCCTGGTGACAATACGACCATGCAGTTCTTACAGGGCAAGGCCTTCAAAAGGCAGCCTATGCCAACGTCAAATCGAATCAGATTAAACAAAGGCTATTTTACTGTGTCCAATTTCTAGGCACCGAATTTGTAATGCCTCCTTGTGGCGCGGGGGGTAAGCCATGAAGCACAACATCCTACTCATAGACGACGACCAATCGGTTCGTTCATCGATGAAGACGTTTCTTGAGGACGAAGGTTTCTTCGTAAAGGCGGTGGAGAGCGGCGACGAGGGCGTAGCCCTCGTTCGACAAAAGATTGTCCCTTTTTCGTTGGCACTCGTGGACTATCACATGCCCGGTCTCAAGGGACCCGAGGTTATTTCTAAAATTCGAGAATTCGATTCTAAACTTCACCTACTTGGATTTTCTTGTGACGACGGAGTTGAAGCGCACAATGAGTCACTTGACTCCGGCGCCTTGATGTTTGTGGCCAAGGACACAGCCAACGAAAAGCTTCTTGGCATCATTCACCGCATCTGCCGTGAATACGAAAAGAAGAACAAAGTTCTTCCGGCTGCAAGCCCAAGCGAGAATCGTAAAATTATCCAGAGCCTTCGTATGGAGGGTGCATCGAACCATTTAGCCGATGTTTCTCGGCTGGTTCTCAAATATGCTCCTTCTCATCAGTCAGTTTTGATTCGCGGCGAAAATGGAACCGGCAAAGAGCGAATTGCTCGAGCCCTTCACGATAATTCACCGTGGCGTCTGGGTCCTTTTATCGCCGTCAATTGCGGAGCAATCCCAGCCGAACTGATCGAGTCCGAACTTTTCGGGCATGAAAGAGGCTCATTCACTGGTGCAACAAAGGACCGTGTCGGAAAATTCCAGGCCGCCAGCAATGGGACACTCTTCTTAGATGAGATTGGTGAGCTGCCAATTCATTTGCAGGCCACACTTCTCCGGGTTCTCCAAGAGGGAGAAATTACGCCCGTGGGCTCCAATGTTCCAAAGAAGGTAAAAGTACGCGTGATTACGGCGACCAATGCTCCCCTTGAAGAGATGATCGCGGGAGGCCGCTTTCGCCAGGACCTTTTTTATCGGATCAACGCTTTACCAATCACGCTTGAGCCGCTTCGTGACAGGCCCGAGGACATTCCTTGTCTTATTGAATTCTTCCTTAAAAAGGAGAATGAATCTGCAGGCGAACATAAGGAAATTCTATCGTCATGTGCGAGCCTGATGATGAAGCAGGCTTGGCCCGGAAACATTCGTGAACTCGCTCATGTGATTTCACGAATGCACTTAATGACCGACGGTAAAACTATCACCGAGGACGCCTTTGATCGAGCGACGACGCAAATGGAGCCCAAAACTCCAAAGAAAAAATTCGCTTCTGAAATCGATTATGAAATCTGGCGGCTCCGCACCGTCAGTGAAGAAAAGCAGCTCATAGAGCGGGCTTTGAACGGCTCAAAGAGTTTAACCGAAGCCGCCGACCGCCTGGGTGCCGCTCGAAGCATGTTGAGATCAAGAATGAGAGCTTTAGAAATTGAAAATCCATTTGAACAAAAAGGGAGTGACACATGAAAAAAACAAACATGACCGCCATGATTCTGTTTCTGATGTTGAGCCAATCGGCTTGGTCAGAAAATTGCGAAAATACGGAGAGTCCGAATCAAATCGACACCCGTGTTTACGACAAAGAAACCGTCAAGCAGGCATTGATGGTTCTTCTGCAATCCCGCGCTCTTACTGTTCAACCAGCAAAGGGTCTAAAAATTAACAGAGACCTGGTTGAGGAACTTCGTCGTGAGGGCATTATTCAAACCGTTCCTATGAGGGAAGGCGTCATCTGCGTCGATCCAGTGAAGTGACAACTATGAAAACCTGGATGACAATTGGGCTTTTGATTTTGGCTGGAGGGCTTGTGGGCTATTCAATAAACAACTCAGACTCAAATCAGACGGAAACGCTTCGTGTGGCGTTTCCGTCAAAGCGCACAATTAAAACTTTTGAGCCCACGAACATCCATGTGGCCTATGAATATATTCTGCTCGAAAATCTTTATTCGCCACTTGTTGAAATTGACCCGAAAGGCGGTCAGGTCCTTCCCGCTCTAGCTGAATCCTTTCGGTGGGAAGGACCGGAACTTCACTTCAAAATTCGTAGTGACGTTCGCACCATATCTGGCAAACAAGTTTCTGCGGCTGACGTTATTTTCTCTCTAAAACGCGTCATTCTTCTCTCGCAAAATACCCATGGCAATTTTCGGGATCTGATTTGCCCAGGCGAAGTTTTAAACAGTGTAAATGATAACTGCCGCGGTCTTGAGCTTCGCGGAGACACAGTTGTTTTGAAGCCCGGATCGCAGAAGACTGTTTTGCTTCCGATGCTTTCTGCAATTGATTTCGCAATCATTCCGCAGTCGGCCGTCGATCCAAAGACATTGGAAATCATAGATTACCGAGAGACCACGGGACTCTACTATCTCGACAAGCAAGATGATGACGGTTCGATGCACCTCAAACAAAATCCGAATCATTTTCGGTCGCAAGATGGAGTGGCGAAAGAAGTCACTATGGTCGCCTTTGATCCCAAGGTATCTCCCGGCGCCTTGGCCCTTTTTGACGAAGGAAAAGTGGATCATCTCCTCACCACTAATGCTTCAAAGATCGAGGAAATTATCAACTACGCTCGCAATCATTCTGACGTTCAGCTTCATGCAACGATGAAGATCAAAAACTTCGTCTTGATCTTCACTGATCGAGGAAAGAGGGAGCTGACAGCCGAACAGCGACACATTGTCGGAAAAAAAGTTCGCGAGTCTTTCACCAAGATTTATCAAGGTCTTCCTGGCTATCAGCCATCGGAAGAATTTTTCCCTGCCTTAGGTGATGGCGGCCTAAGTGACACCCAGCAAGCCGAAATTCATCGTTTGATTGGACAGATCAAAGGGAATCCGCCAGCAAACTTGCGTATTGGGCTTTTCAAGTCGGGCGACTTCGAGCAATGGGCAACTCCTATTCGAGAAGTTTTGCCCGACGCCGATCTTTATCTAGAGAAAGTCCTTCCCGACCTTCATACCTATAAAGATCCCTCTGAAATGCCTCATGCGATCATTGCCGGCACCGACACCGGCTTTATGGAAGATATCAATCTAATTTCCTATTCTCTGAACACTGGGTTCTTGGGACTGAAAAAATCCGAGAGACCACAGTGGATGGCGAATTATATGTCGCTTTCAAATAAAGAAGAAAGAACGAAAACTCTTAGAGAACTCCATTTCAAAGCTTTGGCAGACGCCGCCATTGTTCCACTAGTCATCGCACCATTTGTTGCGATTGCTAGAAAGCCTTGGAAGATGGAGCTCTCAGAAATTTATGCGAACAATCAGTTATGGCTCATCAAACGTTAGTCGCCGCAAAATGGCTTATTTCAAAGAAATCGGAACTTGAGGTCAAGTTTCACGAGTTCAAATGGGGAACTGGCTACGGCATTCCTCTCTTCGACTTTGAGATCTCCATCCTAGGCGGTCGTCATTCTGGTCGAGGATCATCCACTGATCAGAATCTTGCCTTTGAGAAAGCCGCTGCTGAAGCCCTAGAGCGATTCGTTTGCTTTGAAAATGGCATTTCAACGGAAGGGGTTGCAGCTCATTCTATAGCTGAGCTCGCCGATCATAATGCGGGCCGAGAAGCAATTGAACGATATCTGTTTAACTGGCACCTCAACACAAAAACACCTTTTATCTCAGACATTGGACTCTCTAGCACACAGAAAATTTCCCAAGCCGTTGTCGCTCGAGGGGGAACAATTTCGTGGATGAAACTGCGCCCTGCCTGGGCATATGAATCGAGTCTTTGTCTTATTGAAAAGGATGATCGAAAATTTTTGGGTATTGGACTTGGCGACGATGCAGATGAGACTCAACTTCATGCGGCTATCGAGGCACTTAGAAATTTTGCTGCCTACTGCGAGAATAGAGAGCAGTTTCTAGAGGCCGCGGGAAAAAATCCAGATCTTTGGTGCTGTAGTAGTTCCTTTTTTGAATCTCACAGAAGTGTATTCGAAAAACCAGGTATAGTCTCGTCCTCAGCAATTGCGTCTACGAACTTTCCAGTCCACCGCCAGACTCTTGCTAGTCATTCTATCACAGACATTCCCCTTATCTTTATGCGGGCAACAATCCCTGGGAGCAGGCTGTGAGAGAATCATTGAAGCATCGCCTTAAAAGCTTTGAAAGAAAACAGCTCATAGCTTCGCTGTTAGGTCTTTTGATTCTTTTTTGTCTCTCGATTGTCTTCAATTACATTCATCTGAGCGGTCAAGCCACGCAGACAGCAAAGTTCATTTCTCGTATGATTCAAGTCGAAGATTTTCGAGAGGTCGGCATAACCCTCCAGGAAGCAAGACTCGATCACTTTTCAACGATTCGATACATTTCATCTGATCCTCGCAGATCCTTTACGCTCCCAGAGCTGGCGGATCTCATGCCTGACAAATCGTTTTGGCGACGACTGACCTATGACGAAGTTGCAGTGGACATTCCGACCATCACAGCGAGCCGAGATAAAATTATTTTTGAGTTTAGCCGCCTGAAAGAAATCGGCTGGGCATTTCTAATTTGGCTCGTCTTGAACCTTGTTTCTATCCCTCAAACTCGCATGATGAAGAAAAGAATCGTTGGAGAGTTCGACGAGTCGTTGAGAATTGAAACTGAACTGGCCCGGGCCGAAGTAGCTCGCAAGCTCCGACACAATATCAGAACGCCTCTCTCTGCTCTGATTCGCCTTTCAAATCGAAAGGGCGCTTCCGATCTCAACCAAGAACTTTTATCGAATGTCATCACTCACATTAAAAACTTAGTATCAGATTTGGACGAACCCAATAGGAAAGTTGCCTCAGACAATCTTTTTCATCCTGTCCTGACAGATACGATGCGGGAAGTGCGTCTGGTGGCACCTGGGCGTTTGATCGTCACAACACAGGTCGATGACTCACTCATCTCCGCACACGGAGATTTCATCAGCCACGAGCTAAGATCCATTTTAACAAACCTCGCAACAAACGCCTTTGAAGCGACTCCGGATAGCGGGCGAGTTGATATTGTCGCACAGGATTTTGGCGACCGAGTTATCCTCGAAGTTAAAGACAACGGAACGGGAATTCCTGCGGAGATTCAATCCAAGGTTACAGATAAAGGATTTTCGTTTGGAAAGCCTACGGGCACAGGACTCGGCCTTCATCACGCAAAAGAAAATGTCGAAGATTGGGGTGGCAGCATTAAAATCTTCTCAGAAGTCGGAACAGGTACATCTGTTCAGGTGACCTTGCCGATTCAATCGCGAGAAGCCTGGTATGTACCTCGAATCAAACTCCGACAATCCGACATGGTAGTAGTCGTGGACGATCAAGTAAGTGTGCATGAGATTTGGCGTGACCGCCTTAGAGAGGCAGGATTTGCCAAGGGACCCGCGTGCCTCGACAATGCTGAAGCGGCCCTATCGCTCTTAAGCAATCGGTCAGTGGCAGAATCTAGCCGAGTAGTTGTTTTTGCAGATTATGATTTAGGAACCAAAAAAACCGGCATTGATTTGCTTAGGAGAATTTCGTCGAGCACGGAGAAATTCTTGGTCACCGGCCACTTTGACGATCCTACGGTGCAGTCGATGTGCAGGTCTCATCAAATTCCACTCATTCCGAAGACGGCCTTAGGCGATATTCCGATCGTCGTTCTATAAGGCCTTTCTCTTTCGCCGTTTACCTCCCATTGAATTTGATTTGACTGGTTCATTTGAGCCAAACACGGATCATTTGGTCCACTTCAAACCCCAATCCATCTATTTGCTTAATTTCCCTCGAGAAATTGACTTTTTAGTCGCTCGGTCATGGTTCAAACGAACCAAATAGCGATTTCTCTCCAAGCTCCTTAAAAATCTGCAATCCAAAAACAATTCAATCACATAGCCGCTGCTTAGCACTGTGCCTGCGTTTCGGACCCAATCCTGCTCTTAAGGTCGGGTGTAACCGCGCAGACAAAAGCGCAGGAAGGAAGGGGTATATGAAAATTGGAACTGAACACAAGAAAGAAAAATGTCCGAAGTGCGGGTCAAAAGAAATTCTGACCTTAGGCATGGATCAAATGTGTTGCGACTGTGACTGGGACAACAGCCACTGGCTCGTCGATCTCGGCCAACTCGACAACATCTTTGAGGCCGTTCGCCAGCAGTTCGGCAACGACGTTGATTTCGACGCTCGCCATGAAAATGAAAACACGATCGATCTCGAATGCGTCGGTGAAGACATGCCTTCCAACACGCAACGAATCGCTTAACCAAAAACAAAGGAGGTGTATCTATGAATGCAAAACAAATCAAAACTCAAGTGGACGCAAAACGCGATCTGAACCTGTCTCTGATCACCATTGAAAAGGCCGAGCAGCCGTCACTGTGGGATCGTCTGAAAAAAGCTTTCTCTCCGTCAGACATGACTCTCGAAGGCTGGGAACGACTGGAAATGAAGCGCACTCGCCCGTCGTTTCATTCCAATCAGCGGAGGGACTTCTAATGTCTAGAACACTGAAGGACAAAAGAGCCATTTATCGAAATGAGTCCGAGTTAACTCACACCGGAAGACCAGAGCCCGGACTTAAGCGTCGATTTCTCAATTTCAAAAAATCAGGTCCGCCTCTTGACGGCGATCAATGCCCTGAATGCGGGGGCCTCACTGATTTTCATAGCGGATTTCTGACCTGCTGTGAATGCGGCTGGACCGAAGACGTTGTTGAAATGTTTGAGATGGAAAGGTTCTCAGCATGAACGAGAACAATAATTTTCCATATAGCAATGTCGTGCCAATTCGAAAATCTGACCGCTTCGGAGTCTACCTAGGTGAAATTACATCCAGTGGCGAAGTCATCGAGGGCGAAAGTGTGGGAATTGCACTTCTAAAGCAAGGATCGAAAAAGTTTCGCCTGAAACTTTTTGTGTACCCAAGTCATCAATACTTCATCGTGCCCGATGAGAAAGATGACACCAAGTACATCGTTCTAAGCCTCGAAGAGTACCGAAATCAGCCCGAAAATATTTTCCTCTGTCTGTTCCCAGATAAGAGCGAGCCCCAGGAGGACATGATTGCGTCTTAACTTTAAAAAAGGAGGTGACTCTATGAATAGGAAAAAAATGTTACTTGGTTTTCTGATCTTTACCCTCGCTCTTGTTCTGATGCCGGAACTTGGTTTTGCGAGCGTCGAATCTTCTCTTGTGGGGATTCAAACAAAACTCACTCGAGTTATTCTTCCAACACTTTCAATTATCGGTATTGCGTGGGCCGCATTTTCTCTGATGACCGGCAACGAGCGCGCCAAAACTCATTTATGGTACGCGATCATTGGCTCAGTCATCGGCTTCGGCGCACAGGCGATTGTTGATTTCATTTCGCAGACGGTGCGCTAATGAGTGAAGAAAACTTACTTACCTCAATAGTGCCGCGAACTCTCGAAACAAAAAATAAAATTCTTGGACTCGAACTTTCCGATGTTCTTGTCCTGCTACTGAATCTTTCAGTGCAAAATCTCATCTTCGGATCAACTTCCATGAAAATTCCCATGGTGTTTGGCTCAAGCCTTGGACTTGGCCTCGTTCTTTTCATTTTCAAACGCGGCAAGCCGGATCAATTTCTCCAGCACTATGTTGAACATCTAATTTCGCCCACGGTGTCGTCTGCAAACGCACCGGACTCTAAGTATCGCCGCTTTGGAAATGGCGGTGCTTTATGAGTACAGCTCCTTCATTATCCGAAAGTCTTCCATTCTGGGAATTTGAATCGAGCCCTTTTCCCCATGCAATTTTATGGGATGGCTCACTATCAACAGGCTTGGAGTTACTCCCTCTGGATATCGAGTGCTTTGATGAATCCAGAATCAATCAACTTACCATGGGGCTTCGTGCCTTTGCGAACTCGCTGCCCGAAGGCATGACATCACAGTTTTTAGTTAAGGTCGAATCTGACGTTGAGGAAGCTCTTGTCGCGCACACTGGACTCGTAACGACCGAAAATACATTCTTGAAGCGTCTTGATCAAAAGCGTGCAGAAAGTTTATTGGAGCAAGTTAAGGATGGGACCCTGTTTCGCCCAAGACTTCTGTTTTTTCTAAAAACGGAAGGAGCAGAGCGACCGGGAGCGCTTTCTTTCTCCAATGCAAAGAAATTTTCTTCAGAATTCGAAAAAGGCTTTGAAGGTCGTTTGCAAAGTCTCAGTCAGGCACTTGAAACTGCCAGGGCGACTCTTTCTTCAATGGGCTTTGTCACGGGCGACTGTTCAAAAGCGGATTTGATTGAAATTCTATATGAGCACTTGAATCCAAGGCGCTCCGACTCAGTCACACCACCGCAGATTGCAAAGAGAGAAACTGATCTCGACGATATCTCGCCAAGAGCGCAGCTCGTCTTCGGCGATCTAATTTTGGATCAAGAGGATTTCATTCTAGATGGCCTAAAGACACGGGTTATCACACTCAAGACTCTTCCTGAAATGACCTTTGCCGGAATGATGAGTGGATTTTTAGCGCTGCCTTTTAAATATGAGCTCTTGTTCTCATTCAAGATCCCGGAGCAAGGCAAAGAAATCAAAAGTCTTGAACAAAAGCGACGAATGGCCCATTCGCTCTCAAATTCATCGAGCAATCGAGTTTCTGATCTAGAGAGCGAATCTCGTTTGTCACAAACAACGGATTTGATTCGGGAGATTATCGAAACAGGTCAAAGAATTTTTCAGGCGGAACTTGTTATCATTTTAAGAGATGTCGCCAACCACGAGGGAGAACGACGCCTCAATCTTCATTCAAAAGAGGTTCTGTCTCGTTTCAAGACCTTGAGTGGTTCCGAGGGTACACAAGAAACGGTCGGTGGTTGGAAAACATTTAAGTCCGATTTACCGCTCGCACCTATGTCGATGGTGCGTGCAAAAAGGATGAAGACGAATAATCTCGTCGACTTCTTTCCGCTTTACGGTGCCGCAACAGGTGATGAGAAACCTGTTTGTCTGATTAAGACAAGACTCGGCACCCTCTATTCTCTGAATCCATATTCGGCTCGGCTGAATAATTTTAATTCATTAGTTACTGGGTCTAGCGGCTCAGGAAAAAGTTTTGCCAACAACTTTTTAATGCTTCAGCAGATCGCGCGGGGGACTCGCGTATTTGTCATCGACATCGGCGGTTCATACAAAAAAATGACCGAGGTTCTTGATGGTCAGTATTTTGAGATCAATCTGACAGGGCTTTACAGAATCAATCCGTTTGAACTTCGTGATCCAAGCCAACCTCCCTCTGGAGAAAGGCTGAAAGGGTTGGTCAGCATCATTGAACAAATGGTTGTCGATCAGGGAGAGAAGCTCACCCGGTTTGAACGTGTTCAGCTTGAGGCGGCGTTAACCACCGTCTTTGAAAACTCACGAGACATGGGAACGCCGAAATCCCCGGTATTATCGGATTTAGCGAAACATTGCCTAGAAGATACGGAAGAATCCTTGCGACGAATTGGGAAGCTACTATTCCCATGGATTGGGTCGACGCCATATGGACGCCTTCTTGATGGTCACGGAAAAATCGAAGCCGATAGGACAATTGTGTCCTTTGATCTCAAGGGCCTTTCGCAGTACCCGGATCTCCAGTCAGTTATGATTTTGATTCTGACAAACTTCATTCTGGAGCAGGTTGAAAGTGACCGAACAACTCCAAAGCGAGTCCTGCTTGATGAAGCTTGGGAGCTTTTAAAAAGCACAGCGGCGAGCAACTTCATGGAATACGCCGCGCGCACATTTCGAAAGACCGGCAGCGGTATCACATTTATCACTCAAGGCGTGGAAGAGATCATTGCGAGTGGTATGGGGCCAGCCATTTTGAACAACACGGCGGCTAAGCTCATCATGCTTCAAAAAGGTGACACAAAAGTTTTAAGGGACGCACTGAAGCTCAATACGCAAGAGCTACGGTTGATTCAGAGTCTCGAACAACGCAAAGGCGTTTTCAGCGAAGGATTCTTGATGGAAGGCGAAAGTCGTCAGGTCATCAGAATTCAGCCATCGCCTATGGAGTATTGGATTTCAACTTCAGACGCTAGGGACAATCAGTTCTTAGACAAACTAAGAGCCGAAGGACTTTCGCTTGAGGCAGCTCTTATTAGAGCCTCGGACCTTGCACCATTCGGCGTTTCTTCAATGAAGGGGGTGGCAGCATGAAAAAAAGAATTCTAGCAATTTTATTGTCGGTTGTCTTGATAGTGGGACCAAGATCCGCGAAGGCGGATCTTTTCGGAGGAGACGTTCTCGTTCTCACCCAAATTCTCGCTCAAGCAATTCAAACCGTTATTACGCTCAGAAGTGTTTTAGAAAATGGAAAAGACACTCTCGATCTTATGCGAGACATCAATGCAGGCGTTCGTAGTGGGCTTGATCTCATTCGGATCATCAATCCGAATTTTAATCCTGGCGTTTATGGCGATCTACGTGATGCGGACTCGGTGCTTCGCGCGATTCAAACAATCTATGGTCAGGTGCCAAAGGGCATGGATGAAGACCTGATGAAATCGCAAGACCAGAGTGTGTCGGAGGTTATTTCGATGAATCGCAATCTTTACGACTACGCCGATCAAGTAGATCGTGAGCGAGACAAAATCCTTTTTCATGCTCAGGTCGTAAGCCCGCAAGGAGCCGGGAAACTTCAAAATCAGGCTCTTGGAGTTTTGATCGGAGTTACCACCCAACTGCTCCGTACACAGAGTCAGATGCTCAAGATCATGGCTCAAAATATGGCCTACGATAACCGCAAGGAAAAGCTTGCGACTCAGAATTTCCAGGAAAATTACGAAGGGCTTTCTCGTGGATTTGGCGGTCTTCCAAAAGAGACCAAACTTCCTCGGCTTGGAGGTGGTCGATGATGCCAAATCTTGAAGTCTTGGGATCACTTGTTCGAGATCTTTATCAGGGACTAAGTCAGCTTTTCTATGTGATGCTGCCTCTCACGATTTTGTTCTCCATCGTATTTGGATATTTGAAATCCGGTGATGCAAATTATCCAGATCTTCTTAAGAGAGCATTCGTTGCAGCTTTGTTACTTGCTTCGTTTCCTGAAGTCTCGAACTTGATCCTAGATATCTGCGATGGGATTGCTTTGAAGATTGACGATATGTCAGGTCTTGAAGCCTTCATGAAAATCGCCCAAGAGAAGTCGCTTGGATATTCTGCTGCCAAAAATGTTTTGATGCTGAAGTTTGACGGTCTTTTTATGGCCGTCTTAAGTTTCGGGAGCTTTGCGCTTTTATATATCGCGAAATACCTAACGATTATTCTCTACTATTTTTATTGGGCGCTTCTTTCGATCTGTGCTCCACTTATGATTCTCTGTTACATTTTCCCGAGCACAGCGCGAATCACGGTCAATCTTTATAAGGGCCTCATCGAAGTCGCTTGCTGGAAAATTATCTGGGCAATTTTATCGGCAATGCTGAAATCTGTCTCGTTCGGATTTATTTACGAAAATGAACAAGCTTATCTTCCGCTTGTTGCGATGAATTTCATAATCGCGATTGCGCTCCTTTATACACCAAAGGTTCTGCAATCCTTGACTGGTGAAGGTATCAATTCAACAGCTCGAAGCATTGGTTCTACGGCTGCTAGCGCCGCAACGATGATGTTAATACCAGTTACAAAACTCGCAATGGGACAAACCTTAGCGCAATCCCTATTGCCGAAAAGTCTTAGTCATTTGGCGCGAAGGCCAAAATCAAACACAACCCACAATTCAAACCGGCCCCGAAGGTCGTAAGGAGGTGCAACTATGAATAAAAAAATCATGCTACACGCTAGTCAATACCCGAAGGCCATGAAGGAATTTGCGGAAGAAAATCTGAATCTTAAATTTCTTTGCGGAGTATTGCTTGGGGTTTTCGTTCTCATGCTTCTGCTGGTTCTTTATCTCGTAAAACAAGGGCCAACAGTTATCGCACTCGACGGGACTGGTGAGGTCTCTCGCATTGAAACCAAAGTCACAGACGTTCAGATTGAATCTGCCATGAAGGAGTATATCAAGCATAGATATTCCTGGGATGAGAAAACGATTGCCGACGAAGTAGGTAAGGCAAAGTTTTTCGTGCTGCCATCACTTGCTTCTGCATTTGAAAGATCAATGCTGGAAACACAGAAATTTGTCCGCGAAAAGAAAGTGCACCAGCGCGTGTATCCAAAGTCCGTTTCGGTTGATCTTAAAGAGAAGAAAGTTACTGTGCTCGCGGATAGAATTACAGAGTTTGATAACTTAAAAGCTGCAACCGAAATGCGTTTGGTTTTTCAATTCACCGTTGATGATCGAACAGTCGTAAATCCTTGGGGTGTCTACATCACCAAAGAGACCGAAGAGGCTGGGCGATGAGAATGGCGCTAATGGCTCTTCTTAGCGCATCCCTCTGGTCATCATTGTCGACGGCCCAAGTCCGAAAGGTTGCGATTAAAATTGATGACATTCTGACGGTAAAAGCGGCTCTTGGGATTGCTACAATCATTCAACTGCCAGAGACGATACAGTCCGCAATCATCGGAGATCTGTCAGGGTTCAAAGTTGAATACTTAGACCGAGCCGTGACGATTAAGCCCCTTCGCTCCGGTGTAAAAACCAATCTTTATCTCGTAACTGAAAAGAGGCGTTACAATGTCAGGCTCGTTACACTTAGCCAGGCGTCGGCTGACTACATTGTTTATGTGAAAACTCTGGATCAAGTTGCGCCATCGAATAGATGGGTAAAGGTTGGAAAATCGCAACAACTTGACGGCATCAAACTTTCTGTCGAGAGAGTCGGTCTTTCAGGAAGTGGTTTTATTCTAATTGATGCAAGGCTCACGACAACCTCATCTCAAGGATTTTCGGTCAAACCAAGCGACTTTGAGATCAAGCAAGGTGGAAATTCAAAGGTAATAAATGGGCTCTTTGTATCTGACCTGAAAATTTCGAAAGATAAACCAGTGTTGATCGGGATATCTCTCGCAAAGTCAGACTTGATTTCGAAAAAGCCGGTCACTATCGAGCTAAAATCTAGAAATACATTTTCCCTTACTTTGGCCGAGGAGCTTCTATGGAAGTAAATAATCGGCTCAAGGGTTCTCTTGAGAAAACGAAGAACACCCTCTTGAAAATCAAGGGTTCCTTTTTCCAGAAGAGCGATGTCAGCCAAAAGACAGATGTCAATTTTAGGGCTTTCAAGGTTTTAGGCGCAATCGCGATTGTTGTTTTTGTTGCGGTGGTTTTTCTAATGCCCACTGATGTGCCCGTTGAGTTTACGGAGAAAATTGATCGACCAGAAACAAATCGGGATGCAACCAAAGAATCATCTGGGGCGAAAAAGAATGAGACAACGGCTGAAAACCTCTGGGGTTCACCAAAAATGGCACTGCCGGGCGGAATGGGCTCATCTCAAGTGAACTACAACACCTCAATGGTGATCGGGTCCAAATCTGGCAACGCAAAAACAGAACTTCGGGCTGGAATAAGACTTCCGCTGAGACTCTTAGATAAGGTGGTCGTTTCCCAAGAACCAGTTCCCATATTAGCGGAGCTTATTCTCAATTCTGAATCTGATTCCGGCCTGAAGCTTCCGGCAGGAACTAGATTTTACGGAGAAGCTAGTTTTCAAAAAGGATCGGACCGAGCGACTGTTCGTTTCAGTCAAATTTCTTTACCGAACGGACAGATTCGCAAAGTTTCGGCTCTTGCCCTTAGCAAAGATGGCCAGCCCGGAATCGTTGGCCGAATTTTTTCTGATGGTATGAAAAATACCGCAGGCCAAGTCCTTACGACATTCGTTGGGGGACTTGCCGCAGGGAGCATGGAGACTGATATCTTAGGAAGATCCAAGGGCGGAATAGAGAATGGTCTGCTAGGTGCTGTTGCCGCTACCGCGCAGTCACGCGCTCAAGCTTATGGTGAAAAATTAAAAACTGAACGTGAGTGGATCGAACTTGGTGCGGGTCTCGAGTGTGATGCCGTATTGAGCGAGGCTCTTAAACTACAAGAGGGAGGTGACAACTATGAGTGACGATAAAAGATCAGAGACGACAGATCGAGGGTTTGCGATCATGGCCCTAGCCCTTACAGTTTTCGTAGGATGGCTTAAGTATAAGACTGAGATCATCGCCTTCTATTTGAAGTGGCGCTATGGGGTTGCCTTAGTTGTCACGCTTGCTGTTATGGCCGCCTATGTGAAACTCCGTAATAAATTTATCTCACTTTTTAAGGATGGAGACCTAGAAAACGAAATCCTGGCACCCACCGAGGGTGAGGATTCTGTTTTCGCAGGGATCACGCCGAAGGGTAAGTCGATTTTCATTAGGCAGTCCTTTAGACGGATGCACACACAAGTTGTTGGTACAACAAACGCCGGTAAAACTGAGTCGGTCATTGTTCCCTGGGCCATTGATGATATTAAAAAGGGGCGTGGTCTTATTATCATCGACGGAAAATCTGATCGAAGCCTCCTCGACAAACTATATGCGTACGCAAAGAAGCATCACAGAGAGCACGACGTTCGCATTCTGTCGCTTTGTAACGTGGACATCAGCCACACGTTCAATCCATTTACGAATGGTTCTGTCCTTGAAATTGCGGAACGAGTATTCGCCGCTCTCAATTTTGAGAACGAATATTTTAAAAGCATTCAGTATGATGCATTTCTCCACTGCCTTCTGCTTTTAGAAGACGCGAAAATCAAACCTACCCCCTGTCGAGTGATCGATTGCTTGAAGAGTGAAAAGCATTTGGCAAGTCTCGCTAACAAATCCCAGAATCCAAAACTAAAGGATTGGGCTAAAGACTTTCTAAGCTTGAAACGCGAAGAGAGGGAGCAGCGCACGAGCGGCCTTGTCGCTCAACTTCAAAGTTTTGCTGTCGGTGAAACCGCTTCAATCTTTAATAGCGAGCAGTCAGATATTGATCTTGAAAGAGCATTGGAGGATGGCGAGATCATCTACTGCCAGTTGCCAGCCTTAAAGGTACCGACACTTGGTAAGGCCACTGGGAAGATTATTCTGCAATGCCTACAGAGCGCAGTTTCATCGCGACATCTTGGTAGATCGGAACACAAAAAATTCTTTTCTGTCTATCTCGATGATTTTACCGAATACCTCACACCGGGGTTCGTAACGCTTCTGAATAAATCCAGAAGTGCAAACGTCGGAATTGTTTTTGCTCACCAAGCCCTAGGAGATCTAGCGGGTCTTGGCGAAGGTATCCAAAATACGATCCTCACCAACTCAAATCTCAAGGTATTCATGAGGACCAACGAGCCTGAGTCAGCAGAATACTTCTCGTCTGTGATCGGGACGCTCCAGACCAATAAGGTCACTGAACGACAAAAGGACGGATTCTTGGGCGCCACTAAGACCGGCGACGGCTCGGTTCGCGCGGCTGAAGAATTCAAATACCATCCGAACGTCTTTAAACAGGAGCTCGGGGTCGGAGAAGCGGTCATGGTTCTTCCACACGCTAAAGGCAGTCTGCCGGTTCGAATCAAGTTCAAGAAAAGCTTCGATCTGGATGCGCAGGTCATTCCAAAACTTAAGAAGGCAGAGCCTCTTGGAATGGGGCAGATGCTTTCTGAGAAACCAAAGAACGAAAAGGCCGACGCTGGCATGGAGCTGCTAGCTTCGGCCAATGAAGACCAGAAGGAGGCCGCATGAGATTCGTAATTGTCATTTTAGCGCTGGCTGTATCGGCATGTAGTCACATTCCTAGATGCGGAAATCCTGACGGCGCAAAAGTAATTCTATCTGGCAAAGAGACCTGCGTGGTTCGTATTAGGCAGGTAACGGTCGGATCTGATCTTAAAATTCCGCAAAGCCTCAAGGATTCTCGGCTCTCTCAATTCACCCTTGAATGGATCGAGCCCGGCATGACTGAAGGCCGCATTGAGCTTGGTCACTTTGTGCTCTTGCCGATTTCGTCTAGGCAGGATTCCAATTGAGAACTTTGGACTACACCATCATCAAACAGGCACAAGAATTTACTGCTCGGTGGGGATTTTTAACGAGAGATCTTTTCTTTAAGTTTTTCTGCGAGAAGCAACGCTCTCAAAAATTTGAGTATTGGAATCGGCTCGCCGAAACGGGCCTCTTTGTAAAATCGAAATCCAATTCAGAGGTTTTATTTTTGAGCAGAAAAAGTAAGAATCTCTTTGCGGGTGAGTCACGGCCCTCAAGATTTCATGTCTTCATCGACCACGATGCCATCGTTGCAGATGTGTTGCTAACACTTGAACAACTTGATCTGGTTCGGGAGTATTGGCTGGAAGATGAGCTGATGAGAGACCCGCCGCTTGCCTACAGGGTGCTTGGAGCAGACAAGGTCTATCGGATTCCTGATCTAGTTTTTGATTTGAAAACTCCGACTGGCGGCCAAGTGAGATGCGTCTTAGAAATCGAAAAGACTTTAAAAACGTCTGCCCGTTACGAGAGGATGGCTCTCGCTTACGGAGACTATGATCATATCAATTTGGTGCTGTTTGGTTGTGAAAGTAGCTATACCGAAAGCATTATTAAGAGATCGTTTTCTGCGAGTCTTGGTGGCGGTCAAAGAGTCGTTCCAGGCACATTTTTGTACGAGGACTTTCTAAAATTGGCACTGTCGGCAAAAGTTCGATTTGCCGACAAAGAGTTTATCTTGGAAAAAATGTTTCAGCTTGTAACCCAACAGCCAATTCAAAATTTGAATTCTAAAGCGGATGTAAACCGGACAGCCGTCCGGTTTAGAAATTCAAAAGTTGAAGAGGTCGGATGAAAAAAAACTACGAGAATTCAGTTAGTTCGCAGCCACCCAACTCCTCCCCCTTGAGCAGTAGCTCTTCCTGTCCACCCCCACCCAACGAGTAGTTGGTTGAAGGTGGACAGGAACCAGGGGGAGGAGTTGGGTGGGATTAAAGTATGGGAGGTAGATAGATATTTAAATAATAAGGAGGTGAATACATGAATACAGAAGAAAAAAACAAAGACGTAAAAACAAAAGATGAAGTCACCAAAAAAGAAGGCCGGATCGTCGTAAGTACTGAGGCTGAATTGGTAGTTGGCGAGATGACAGATCGTGTGAACGATGGTTTTGATGCGGGCCGGGCCAATCGGTATGACGTCGCTAGCTTCATGATTCTCTGGTTCAAGAATAATGCTCCTGATGACGCGATTTTTGAAATTCGCCGCCGTTCAGCAAATGCTTTTTCGATGCTCGATGCCCTTCAAAAGAAGTATAAGGCACTCGGAGAGGTGCCGCCAGACATCCAAGCAGTTCTGGACAAACATTTCTTTGGTGAAGCCGCCAAGGAGCAGAAAAAAACGAAAAAGACCTTGAAGCAAGAGTGTATCACAGATACACTTATTGAAAGTGAGCCAGCATGAGTCCAAAACAATTCAAAGAAACTCGGGAGCAACTTGGACTCACGCAAACGGATCTCGCCAAACTCTTAGGGTTATCGGGGAAAGCTCCGATCAGTCACTTTGAGATTGGATTTAGGACGCCTAGTCCGCTTATCAGTGCCGTGATGAGCTACTTAGGAAGTCTGTCTAAGCGCAAAGCCCAGGATTTTATAGAAGAGTTTCAACGGCACATTGATGAAGCGCAAAAGAGAACCAAAGGCCGCAAACGTGGTTAGGAAATCCACCTATATAGCGGCGGTGGATTTTGATGATGAAGGAATGATGGTCGAGTTATTAGGTGTCCCCGATAATTCGGAAGATGCTGACGCCCGACGCGAGAGAGCCGGAAAGCTCGTCGCAAAAATCATCCTTCTTGGCCAAACCAGAGGACGCCCTCGAAGGGAGGAATCAGATGAAGAACAAATCGCAGCCTGACGTGAACTCATTGTCTCAAACGGCACTTCTTATCGGATGCTATTCCAGAGTTTCGACTGATGAACAAGCAAGTGTCGTCGAAGGTTCGCTCGACAATCAACGGCACAGAATGCAGTCATTTTTAGAAATTAAAAATATGCAGGAGCCCGGATGGGGCCACTTGGTCGAACATTTTATTGACGATGGTTACTCAGCAAAAGACACCAATCGTCCCGCTTACGAGCGGATGATGAAGGCACTGAAGTCCGGCAAAATAAATGCAATCATGGTGACGGAACTTTCCAGGCTTTCGCGCAACATTCCTGACTTCTGTGACTTTCACAAAATGCTTGAGAATCAGGGAGCCAAATTCTTTTCGATCAAAGAGCAATTTGATTCCAGCACTCCCGCTGGAAAAATGATGCTCTATAATATGATAAATTTGGCACAGTTCGAACGGGAGCAAACGTCAGAACGTGTTGCTATCAATTGCCACTCCAGAGCTCAACGTGGATTTTTGAATGGTGGCCCAGCCATCCTTGGTTATGACAAAGATCCGGCAAAGAAGGCGACATTTCTTGTTAATGAAAAGGAAGCGATACAGGTTCGCAGAATTTTCGAACTCTTTATTGAACAAAGAACTTTGAGCCGAACAATCGACGCAATCACGGCAGAGGGAATCAAACCGAAAGCCCGAGACAATGCCCGAAACCGTCTTGTGAAAGCCGGAAGATGGACTACTGATTCGTTGAGTTTTGTACTAAAGAACCGCGCCTACATTGCTGCTCGTGAAGTTAATAAAGCGAACAAAAAGAAGGATCAATACAAACTCAAAGCGTGGCAAAGATACGGAGTTTCCCCCGCCTCTTGGCCTGCTATCGTTGAAGAAGTGACGTTCAATATTGCAACTGTGATTCTAGAAGAGAATACTTCTCGCGAACGAATGCGGCTTGATACGTCAGCGACAAGAGTTTTTGCTGCCTCTGGCTTGTGCCTTTGTGAGGAGTGTGGACGAAAACTTGTCGGCCAATCTGCTCATGGGAGAAAACAGGTTCATCGCTATTATGTTCACTCTTCTAACGCTAACTCGCGGATAAAAAAATAGTAAAGTCTTTGAGGCCGGCCATAGAATTGAGTCTAAATGATCTTTGAAAAAAATAACGCTTCATTTAAAAAGTG
>NCGL01000054.1 GCA_002256935.1 Bdellovibrio sp. 28-41-41 | reverse complement strand
AACTTCATGTTTCCAGTCATTAAATCCGCACAAGTGGGTACTCCTTTTGAGCCCTTGTCGAAATTTAATCATCTAGCGCAGTTCAAAATCCCGTCGGTCTCTGATGTCGATTTTTTAATAAAATCGTGGACATCAATTCGACGGGGCGAAAAAAATGCAAAATAAAAATAACCTTAAAACCTTCTCGCAAGGTTTGCTTACATTATTTTTGCTATGCCCATTTTTAGTTTTGTTTGTTCATTTTCAAATGTCTACGCGCTGGGATTGGAACGAGTTTTGGTGGGCTCTTAAAAATTCAATCTGGCAAGGACTGTGGTCGGCGCTGCTGTCAACCGCAGGGGGCTTGGCCTTGGCGTCGGGGTTAATTTTTTGCGAGAATCGATTTTCTCGCTGGGTGAATTTCAATATATTTTTCTTGTTGCCTAATTTTTTGCCTAATTTATTTATTTTGATTGGCCTGATGAGTTTGATTGATCCGTTTCCGATGGGCTCTATCGGCGTTGTGATTGTGCATGCCTTTATTAATTTTGGTTTGTGCGGAGTCATTTTAAAAGAAGTCATTAAGACAAAGCTTTCAAAGCTATCCGACGTGGCATTTATATTAGGAGCGGGACGCTGGCATTTCTATACACGTGTGTTGTGGCCGCTGATTCGCAAGGACATACTGCAGGTCTTCTTTTTAGTTTTCGTCACGGCGTTTAGCAGCTTTGCAATTCCACTGGTCGTTGGCGGCGGTAAAGGCATTAACCTCGAGATTTTAATTTTTGAAAAAATGAAGATCTATAATGACTGGAGCACGGCTGTTGTAATTTCAGGAGTACAGTCTTTGTTGCTGTTCGCATTTTCACTTGCGAACTTCAATGCCAATACAGTAGTGGAGGTGAACCCTCATTTGCAAAGTCGGTTTTTAGAATCTCGCTTAAGCTTCTACGTGTTTACTTTTTTATACCTGGTGTTCTTCTATTCCTACTTCAGCGGCGTTTGGGAAGGCATCAGCAGCTGGTCTGACTTTGGATTGTACTCGGAAGAAATTGTGAGTGGAATATTTGGAACGCTGGCCATTTCGATTGGTGTTGGTTGCGCGATTTTCGCATTGTTAATGGTGATCACACGCTTACACCAAACGAATTGGTTTCATCGATTTCTAAACGGTTACATTGCTCCCAGTACGGCTTTGGTAGGTTTCGCATTTCTAGTCGTCGGCCCAAACTCATCAGTGTTTGTGTTGCTTAAGATCGTTCTTGGGCTAGCGCTCAGTTATGTGATTTATCTCTATAAGATGGGTTATGGTAATTATTTGATCGAGCTTGGTCGTTACAAAGAAAAAGCGGGATTGCTGGGCGCAAGCGAGAGTTTAATTTTCTGGAGAGTTTTATTTCCATTAACTTACAAGCGTATGTTTTTATACTCGGGTATCGCGGCCTTCTGGGCGACCGGGGATTACGGAATTTCAAAAATGATCGCGAATCGTGATATTTCCTTGGCACTGTTGTCGGAAACGTTTTTAAGTCACTACAGAATTGGTTTCTCTTCGTTGCTGTCATTTGTATTGTTACTATTGGGTCTATTAGTTTTCTTAGCTTTTCGAGGAGTGCAAATTGTCGTTAGTCGAAAAATTAATTATTGAGTACTCGGATTTCTCTGTTCGTATTGAAAAATGGGAGTTGTTAGATTCTGGTGTAAACGTTTTGTGGGGGCCCTCGGGATCTGGCAAGACCAGTGTATTTCGCGGATTACTGGGCCTAGAGAATGTGAAAGAGTGCAAATGGAACTTTGGCGGCGAGGACCTGGGACGATTGTCTCCGGGGCAGAAAAACATCGGTGTGGTCTTCCAAACATACGATTTATTCCCTCATATGACTGCGTATGAGAATATCCAATTCGCAGCCGAAGCTAGAAAAGTGGATTCGGCCTCGTTCGAGCGCCAAATAGACGGCATCGCTAAAAAACTCAGAATCGAACATTTGCTAAATAAAAAAGCCCCACTACTATCCGGCGGTGAACAGCAACGAGTCGCCATGGCCCGCGCGGTCGTAGGCAAACCCAGAATGCTATTCTTAGACGAACCCTTCTCTGCCCTTGATGAAGAACTAAAACAAGAAAGCCGCGAACTCGTCCGCGACTTTATCAAAGAACAAAATATCCCAGTCCTGTTAATCACCCACGATAAGCGAGATGTCGACGTCCTAGGCGATAAGGTTTTTGAAATCAAAAACGGCCAACTCCTCTAAGGTGCCAGGTCCTAAAAAGGCCAATTACAAACAATAATTACAAACCTGGTTTTTAAAGTGCCAGGTCCTAAAAAGTACAATGCACAATGTTTAGGGTGTTGAATATTTTTTTACTCTCTGCCTGCGCTATTCGATATCTCTACATCCGAAGTTCGATTGGTGGAATATTAAATTGTTCCCAACTATATGCCGTTGAAGCGGAGGCGAGTACTTTGTGCTTTTTAGGACCTGGCACCTTATGGGCACAGTTCGCTCGAAGGAGCTAGTCGACAGCTCGTTCTGGGGTGGGGAAAAATTTAAAAAGGGTTTCTCTGAAACGTTCTGTTCGTTTGGGAAGTTCTGTGTTTTTTTTAGAGATAAATGCAAACTCGATAGGGAGTTTGGAATGTCCGATTTGGATTGTGGATAGTTTGCCGTTTTGAAGTTCGTTAGCAATTAGATATTTGGGTATAAATGTTGCTCCAGAGCCTAGAAGAAGCATTTGTTTTAGTGTGTCAAAGCTTTCTGTTTCAACGACTGTGCGAGATTTTGATAAATACGTTCCAAATTTTGTCTCTACGGTCTTGTAGCATAAGTCAAATCTGAGTGGATAAGATAAGAAATCAAAATCGACCAAGTCTTTTGGTGAAATACTTTTTAATTTAGACTCTTTTCTTTGGGTTGAAATTGCGAATACAAGTTCATCTTTGTAGAATCTCTCGATATGCAGATTTTTGTCTGCGGGCACGTCAGTTAAAACGGCGCAGTCTAAACGATAGTCTTTTATTTGTTCCAATAAATACTTACTTTCGTTGTAGGTATACGAAATGCCAACTTCTTTAAATTGTTTCAAGAAGTTGGCAGCGGCGGGGGCAATGAGATATGAGGACGCCGTTGTGTAAGTTCCAACACGCAGCTGCCCCGATGGTTCTGAGTCGGAGAGTTCAACTAATCCGATGAGATCATTTTGAATTTCCAGCAGGCGATGTGTTTTTTCTAAAAATCGATCACCAAATTTTGTCAGGATAAGTCCACGATTGTGGCGATCAAAGAGCTTCTTGCCGATTTGTTCTTCAAGTCTTTTAATCTGTAGGCTGATGGCTGGCTGAGAAAGGTGCAAAACCGAGGATGCATACGAGATACTGCCTTTTTCGGCTACGACCTTAAAACATGTCAGAAGATTTAGGTCCAAATTCGATTTTGATATTTTCATTATTTATATCCAGTATTTCATCTATTAAATTTTAATATACTTAAAAGCGACATATAAGGCAATCAAGAACCAAGCAAGGAGGTGTCGATGAACCACGCCCAAAAATGGAGTGCTATTATATTTATGCTGCTTATTTCAAATAGTGTTTTAGCCGAAACTAAAGTACTGATGATCATTAATGAGGGCTTCTGGGCACCCGAATACTATAAGCCGCGAGAGAGGTTTGATAAAGAGGGTTATCGTATTACCGTAGCCGCAAAACGATTGGGATCGATTAAGCCAGATGAAAGGAACACTAAATTCAAAGCGGTCGATAGCCAAATTTCATTTTCCAAAATCCGCGTACAAGATTACGACGCCATAGTGTTTGCCGGAGGCAATGGGGCTTGGACCGACTATTTCCCAAATGAAGATGTTCACAAAATAGTTCAAGACGCCTTGGCTGAAAACAAAATTCTGGCATTGCTGTGCTCTTCAACCGGGCTGTTGGGGGTAGCCAAGAATTTCGATGCTTTGACCCCAATCGCGGCTAATCGGAAAGCCACGGGATACTATAGAGTCAGAGCCTTGATCGAAAAAGTAGGCCAAATTAAATATGATCCGGGGATCGAGAATAAACCGTACGTGGTTGTAGACGGTAATTTGATCACCGGGCGTGACCCAATGTCTTCTGAACTTTTTGCAGAAACAATAGTTAAAAAACTAAATGAAATGAATAAAAAATGAAAGGTATGGTTATCGCGTCTGTAGGCCTTTTTCAACCTGCGCGCCGCTTTTAAGGCATACTTTGTATTGATCCGCTCCCGCTATTTCTGCTTCGGGAGTATTTGGATTCACTTCGAAATTTTTGGCAGAGAACCCGCCGTCACACGTCTCTGATTGTTTGTTTTTAATTACGCATTCATCCGACGTAATCGAAAACGAGTGTTCTTTGGCACCTTGAATAGACGATCAATAACATAAAACTTAAAAATAGATTTTTCATATGCCTAAAGTTTAAGGCCGTAGGGGTGTAAAGTCGACGCGGACTTTATTTAAAGTCTCGTATTGAGCCTAAAAATCTTGGAAAATTCCTCAAAGACCCTCAATCGCGGGTAGCGCTTTAAGGGTTTTTAGGTTAGATGGGTTGTGTGGAAAATACTAAGATTAAAATTCGGTTTACTGTGGCTTATGATGGGACTTCTTATTGCGGATGGCAGAAGCAGAACCATGGGCATGTTAAGAGTGTGGCGTATGTTTTAGAGCAAGCTCTGTCGTCTATATTGAATGAGAAGATTTCATTGTTTGCGAGCGGGCGTACTGATGCCGGAGTGCATGCTTTGAATCAGGTTTGCCACTTTGAGACGACCAAGCCTTTGAAGTTTTTCTACAATCTTGATTTTGCTTGGTCCGTGAATTCTAAGTTGCCACCAAGTATTGTCGTGAAAGATGCCTGGCATGCGCCCGCTGAATTTCACTCTACTATTTCTCCCGATTATAAAACCTATCGTTACATAGTTCGTAATAGTAATCGTCCGTCACCGATGTTGCATCGGTATGCACATTGGGTTCGTAATCCTATCGATATTGATTATTTAAATAGCTTAAGTGCGTTTTTGATAGGCAAACAAGACTTCAAAAGCTTCCAATCTATAGGCAGTGATGTGCCTCACACTATGCGGACGATTTACAAAGCTCAGTGGGTGCAAAAGAAAGAGGGGACCTTTGAGTTCAGAATCACTGGCAGTGGTTTCCTCAAGCAGATGGTGAGGAACATTGTGGGTACCCAGTTGTTGCTCGAGCGAACCAAAGAAAAACCTGAAAAATTCAAAGAAATCATAGAGTTAAAAGATCGCTCAAAAGCGGGGGCACCGGCACCGCCACAAGGGCTTTATTTGTGGAAAGTTTATTATCCTTTGGAGCTTGACAATAAGTGCCGCAAACTTTACAAAGACAAACTCATGGTCAAGGATTAGCCCCGTTGTAAAAAACATAATTCTAAACCTCAATGATACAACTGATTAATGATGCAACTTAATTAGGCGTTAAAGAAAGATACTGGAGCAAGTAAATGAAACAAACAAAAACTTTCATGGCAAAGTCTGAAGAAGTACAGCGCGCATGGCACTTGATCGATGCTGCTGACCAAAAAGTAGGCCGTGTAGCAACTCACATTGCTAACCTTCTACGTGGAAAGCATAAAACTCTTTTTACACCTCACGCGGACACTGGTGACTTTGTTGTCGTAATCAATACTGACAAAATGGTTCTAACTGGTTCTAAATGGGATTCTAAAAAATACTACCGTCACTCTCGCTTTTTCGGTTCAATGAAAACGAAAACAGCTGCACAAATAAAAGAAGATGATTCTTCTTTCATCATGCACGAAGCAGTTCGCGGTATGTTACCAACTAACAAAATGTCTAGACACTTGATCTTGAAAATGAAGGCGTACAAAGCGGCCACTCATGATCACGCTGCTCAAAAACCGACACCTTACCAAGTGAAATAAAGAGGATATAGATAATGGCAACTATGGAAAAATTATTTTATGCAACTGGAAGAAGAAAAACGAGCACGGCTCGTGTTTTCCTTAAACCTGGTAAAGGTACTTTCACTGTAAACGGTGAAAAACTAGAAGAATACATGACACGTCTTCAATCTCGCATGGTTGTTATGCAGCCGTTCGATTTATTATTACAATCTGGAAAGTTTGATGCAAAAATCACTGTAGCTGGTGGTGGTGAAGCAGGACAAGCCGGTGCTATCCGTCTTGGAATCTCACGTGCTCTTCAAGCATTTAATCCTGAATTCAGAGCGACTTTGAAAAAAGCTGGCTATCTTACTCGTGACCCTAGAATGGTTGAGCGTAAGAAATACGGTAAGTCAGGTGCTCGTAAACGTTACCAATACTCAAAACGCTAATATTCGTTTTGTATTTTTGGATACAGAGAGAAAGGAACCATCGGGTTCCTTTTTTTTTGTCTGCGGGCGGGGCTAGTGCCTGGCTTCTTTGACATCTGGCTTGAAGAATTGGCTTTTGTGCAGGGTTTGCACTTTTACCAAATTTTTAAATCAAATATTGGTTAACATTTTGGTACGTTTCAGTCTGCGTTCTGGCAGACTTTAACATCCCCATCTATTTTTTTAAGACGTCTTTTTAAATAAATTTGAATTTTCAGATATGGCTTCGTGGTGTTTTAGAACATTTCGTTTAAAGTGCACCAGTGTTTCAAGAATCGTGGATTGCAGCTCTTCAATTGAAAATGGCTTAAGAAGCTGAGGAAGGTGATCTGTATTGTCACCTGAAATAGCTAATAGTGGAATGTTTCGTTTTGAGCATTCTGATTGTAACGTCTTAAATGCGACTATTTTATTTTTATAGTCACCCAATACGATATCGCAATTCTGCCAGTTCATATCTTTTAGGTTGTAGAACGTCATGACATTGAAATCTTTTGTTTCCATCATTTCTTTTAGAAGGTCAGCTACATCTTTATCGTCTTCGAAAATAGCTACTGTTAAACTCATAACGTTGTCTCCCTTACCTACAATAAAGATCGGCCTGTCTAATAATTCTATGACTCAATTAATCTTGATATAGATCGCCTCACTTTGAATTTGGGAAGCAATGCTATTTTGTTCGGCTCAAGCTGAGACAAATTGAAGTCTAAATTTTGAAAACACACTATCCTATACTATTCTAGACAAACGTGGGGTGTGAGTTGAAACCGAATACTATTGCGAAAGTTATTCTGCTTTCGTTTTCCAGTATAATTTTAGTTGGTACTTTTCAAAACTGTGCACAGGCTGCAGGTTCGTCGGCGTTTACACCGGCAACATCGGGCGCGGCTGTGGATCTAAACCCTACATCTAATTCAATGGATAAAATCGACAACGTGGATTTGAGTACCGCTGATTATATAGATATATCATTACGTTCTTTATATGCAGAGAACGATATTCAAAGGAAGTCAGTGCGTGATTCTCAGAATTTGAAAATCAACCTATCTAATGGTGAAATGCGCTATGTAGACCTGGACGGTGGAGTGGTGAACGCCACTCGCTTGTGTTTACGTCGTCAGGAACTTGAAGAGTTCAAAGCTATTTTGCAAAGTGTGAAAGTTTGCCAACCTAATGTTCCTGCGAATCGTGAAGATGTGGCTTGTGCACAGATTTACAAATATCCATTTGCTGGTGTGGAATACGCTAATGGTACAAAAATTAAATTGGGTGAAGTAGCTGGTTGCACACAAAGTTTAGATTTGTGTTCTGAATACAAAGATGTGTTCAATGGATTTGTTGCGTACTTAAGAAATCATTTGGATAGTCGAAAATGCTTGTAACATAGATAATACAGAGATTCTGAAACTAAAAACCCGGTGATGACACCGGGTTTTTTATTTTGTGGTTTAGTCTTTTTCGATCGACGTTCGCATTAGGGACTTAACGTGGTTCTTGCGTTGGCTGCCGCCAACAAGGGCTTTGAGCTGATCGTGCAAGCTAGAATCGTTTACTAAGGCGCCCAGTGTGCCTTCGCCGCGGTCTATTTTACCGAGGATATTGTTTAGCTTATCGATGGACGCTTTCATTTGAACAGATGGTGATTTACCATCTGAAAAGTCAGAAACGATTTTTAACGATTTTTCGCTGATTATTTTAAAATCGCGGCTAGCTTGGCTCATGTTGGCCACCATCGTTCCAATGTGATTTTCATGGTTCAGCGTTTTAGTCAGTTTATAGACTTCATTAATAATATCAAAAATTTTCTCGGTTTCTTTCCCGCGTTCAGATATTACGTTTAGGATATCTGTCGATTTCGCGATCGGTAAAGTATCACCGTCTTTGATAGCTTCAGCGCGCGGATCACCCGGGATGATATAAATAAATTTGTCACCCAAAGCACCTTGTGTGCGGATTTCTACTTCAGAGCCTTTAAATACGCGTCTTAAGTAATCGTTTTCGATTTTCATATTTACCCGAAGTAAGTTTTTCTCTGGAACGAAATCAATCGCTTCGATATTTCCAATAACCACACCGGATAACGATACTACGCTACCACGAGCTAGACCCTGTACGTTTTCAAAATCAGCATATAGATGAGTAAAGTTAGAGAACAAAGCTTTGTTCGCGCCTAACATAAAGATACTGCCCATGGTGATGACGATACCCAAGACTAGGAAAATTCCGACTTTGATTTGGTTTTTTAGTGTGGTTTCCATATTAGCCTTCTCCATCAATGAATTTTTTAACTATACCGCTTTTATCCTGATGAATTTCGTTGAGTGAACCTTCAAAAGCGATTTTGCCATCCAAAATGAATGACATTTTATCACACACCGCGAATGCAGTCGGCATATCGTGTGTAACTAGGATCGATGTGATACCCGTGGCCTTTAGCTTAAGAATATGTTCCTGAATTTTGCGGGTATTGGACGGATCTAGACCCGCCGTTGGCTCGTCATACAGAATCAATTTTGGCTGCATCATGAGTGCACGAGCTAGGCCCACGCGTTTTTGCATGCCGCCAGATAGATTGGCCGGGTACAAACCTTCTGTTTTTGGTAAGCCGAATTCTCCTAATTGATCAGAAATCATTTTTTTAATCTCGGCTTCTGACTTATTAGTATGTTCGCGTAAAGGATAAGCCAAGTTCTCATATACTGTCATCGAGTCAAATAGAGCTCCGCCTTGAAATACATAGGCTACTTTTTTGCGAATTTCGACTAAATCATTTTCTTTGTAACGAGTGATTTCTTCGCCATCGATAAAGATTTCGCCGTTGTCGGGCTTTTCTAGACCGATCAAACTACGTAATATAACACTTTTACCAACGCCAGATCCACCAATCAAACCCATGCATTCGCCTTTCTTTACAGAGAAAGTGATGCCTTTGTGAACTTCTTTAGAGCCAAATGATTTGCGGAAATTTTTAACTTCAATCATGTCAGTCTTTCCATTATCCAAAATAATTTAGACAAGAAGAAGTTTCCGACTAGAACTAGAATTGACGATACAACGACCGCTTTCGTTGTGGCCATGCCAACTTCTTTAGTTCCGTTTTTAACGGTCAGACCGAAATAGCAAGATGGGATAGCGATACAAAGTGCAAATACGAAACTTTTCAAAAATCCAGAGAAGTAATCCATCATTGTTACAGTTTGAATAATTTTTAATACATAAAAATTAGGATCTAATTTCAATTCCGAGTAGCCAACTAGCAAAGCGCCGAAATTACTGACCACGTTGGCGATAGCCACTAGAAGCGGAAGAGATATAAATGTCGCGATGACTCGAGGAATGACGATCGTTTTCAGCGGCGATGTGCCTAGCGCACGAATCGCATCGATTTGTTGAGTAACTACCATACTGCCAATTTCTGAGGCGAAACCGGCGCCTACTCGCGCAGCGACCATGAGTGATGTAAACACAGGACCCATCTCGCGAAGTACGATGAGGGAAACGAGTTTGGGTACGTACATCTTTCCACCGAACTTCTCTAAACCTAGACCAAATTGAAGAGACATAACCATACCAGTGCTGATGGCAGTAACTACGATCAACGGAAGCGAGCGGTTGCCGACTTGAAATACCTGCTCCATGACGAGTTTCCAATAGATCTTGCCTTTAAATGTATCACGCATCAGCTGAAGTGTAAGGACCCCTATTCCGCCATAGAACTTTAGGATTTCGAGAATGAACAAGTATAGAGGGGAAGAGGCAATAAATGCGTGGATCATGGTGCCCTAAAGTTTTCAGTGAACTGTTTAAATTCTGAGCTTTCGCTATCAAAATGTTCTGCTACGCCACCGTATATCAAATTGTAACTGCAGCCGTTCTTTTTGAATGAAACAACGTTGATTTTTACTTTTACGCCATCGATGAAGCCTTCACCGACCGTTGTGCGTGCCGTACGCTGATTGTAAGGAACTTCTTCGCGGCTTTTGATTTCTAGTTTTTCCAAACCCGATAGGGCGTCTTGTTCTAGTTGATCGAGCGTCGGATCCTGGTTAGGAGCACAATCTGAAATGTATGAGATCACGTTGTTAGTTTTGCTAGAGATCCAGGCTTTATCACCGGTCTTAGATTTCAAATCTGAGAATGGATTTCCGGGTGCTTTGAACTCAAGATTCTTAGCCGGCTCAGGATCTTTGGAAACCCCAATCGTAATGCATGAATTAAGCAAAAAGATAAACGGCAATAGTAGAAAAACGCGGTGGGTGGTGTTCATACAGATTTCTTTTCGGTAGCTCTGGTTAAATTTTAAATGTCAAAAAGTAAAACTCGACCGTCAGTAATCTGTCAGTCCAGGTTTACCAATTTCGATTAATTCTTTATAGGATATTTTTTCCTATACCTTTGATGTGAAGTCCAGTGGCATTCAATGTGCATTTTAGTTTTTTACAATGGTTTCAAGAAAAGCATTTTATATTATTGTTACTTTTTTATTTTCAATTAGCGCATTTTCAAATCAAAATGCGACTCCCGTGAGTTCACATATTTCCTATCAAGACGAAACGATCCATTTGGAATTTTCAGGACGTAAGGATTGGGACTACAGTGTTGAAAAGAAAGATAGAAAGGGCGGCAGCGCCGTTGAAATCACTCTAGATTCATTAGACCAAAAAAGTTTAGCTGAAGTTAAAAATTTTAAAGCAGACTGGGTAAAAAAAGTATCGATCGATGCGAACGGTCCAGATGGTAAAACTAAAATTACGTTAGATTTGGCAACAGATTTGGATGTATTTGATTACTTGATGGAATCTCCATCTCGTTTAGTAGTAGATTTGTTTCCAAATTCAAAGAAAACAAAATCGAATAAAGACACTAAAGATGCAGAAAAACCAGTAGCGACAGATAAAACTAAACCGGCTGGCAATCAAGCAGCGACTAAAGACTCTAAATCAGGAACTCGAGCCCCAGCAACGGCTGATTTTTTGGAAATTGAAAAGTCGGGTTTGATGGCAATTGCCGATAAAAAAACGTTTGAAAATAAATTAGCCGGTATTTTTGATGGTGCCGATCCATTTTATGATCGCTTTTCTTTAAAAGATTATGAAATTAAAGAGAGTTCGATTATCAAAAGTAAAGAGAATTACTATATTCCGTTTCCTAATCATATTTTACCGGTAGCTGACTGGGCACGAATCAAAAATGCAGAGACATTATTTGAAATCATGCCGAATGATGAAAAAGACAACAAACACGCACGTTTGTTGCAAACTCTGTTTAAAAACGAACGAGATCAAGTTTTCCTTAAAACATATGACTGGTTCATGGAAAAATATCCAGAGTCTGAATACAAAGATCTTATTCAAAATATGAGCATCCAAGTCCATTTGCGTTTATGGCAGAACGAAAAGAGCGCAAGTCATTATGACTTAGCCACGCAGAAAATGAAGGACGTAGTTCAGAAAACTCCTGAGCACCCGATGGCAGAAAAATATTCGTTAATGATTGGAGTTTTAGCGTTCGAGAAAAAAGACTACTTTAATTCACTTCGTTCATTTCAAAACCACACGAAGAATGCACTGTGGAATAAAAAGGGTTCGTTTTCTAATGATTTAGCTCAGCTAGGAATGGCATTGAGTTTTCAAAATATGAATCAATTTGAAGAAGCAATTAAGTCTTATGACGAGCTTCAAAAAAATTCTATATTTGAAGAGATGAAAGCAGAAGCTGCTTATCGCAAGGGCGATGTTAAATTAGTTGAACGAAATTATGGTAAAGCCGTTCAGATGTATGCAGACGCGATCTCTAAAATGCCAGGATTTCAAAATAATTTTCCAAATGCATACTATAACAAGGCTCAGTCTTTGTTCTTGCAAGACAAGTATAGAGATAGCTTAGATTCATATCGGGAATTCATTAAAAAGTTTCCACAAGATCAGCTGACTCCATTTGCGATGACTCGCGTAGGTGAGTTGCTAGATATTTTAGGCGCTGACAAAAATAAAGTTTTAGGTGCGTATTTAGAAACGTATTTCCGTAATGGTGATAACCCGTCGGCGATCGTAGCGAGACTTAGAATTTTATCCTCTAAAATGAAGGGCATGAAGCCTAAGGAAGTGGCGTCTACAGTAAATGAAATTCTTGATTTGTCTAAGAAATCTGAACTTGTTGGCATCGATTCATTTTCAAAAATTTTGATTTCTGAAGGCTATGCTGAACGACAGGCCTATGACGAAGCTATAAAGATGCTGATAGATCATTACCGTAAAAATCCAACGACAGTGGATAGAGAGCTTTTCACAAAGCGTATTTTCTCCAACATCTATTCAAAAATTGCTAAACAAGTTAAAGAGAACAACTATTTAGACGCACTTAAAATCTATACTGAATACTTTGATACTTGGCTGAAAAATTCAAACCGCATTGATATCAAGTATCAAATTGGTAAAGCCTACGAACAAGGTGGCGTCTATAAACCGGCAATTAATTACTACACAGAAGTTCTAAACAAATTTTTGGCAGTTAAAGGAACAGAAGCCGGCAAAGCTCTTTTAATCAAAGAAGATATGCCGTCCGAATCAGAACTTTATCTTCGTTTAGCAAATGCTGAAAACCAAGATAAAAATTATTCTAAGGCGCTTGAATACTTAAAACAGATCAAGCCAACAGACATTTTGACTGAAAAAGAGCAGATCGAAAGAATCGTTCTGGCCTCGAGTCTGAATGACAAAAAAGGCGATGTTGATCGTGCGATTCTATATTTAACGGAACTTTTAAAATATTGGAAAGGCCAACCAGAGCATGTTGCTGAGCCATATTTTATTTTGAGCCAGTACGAGCAGAAAAAAGGGATGAAGAAAGAAGCGGTTGAGTCACTTAAACGTGTAGACACGTTAATGACGGACACGGGGCTTGTTGACAAAAATCTTCACAAAAGAAGTTTAGAACAAATTGCAAAAATTTATGATTCTGAAAATGATTTCGACCAAGCTATCGTTTGGTACGACAAGCTGTTAACTCAATACGAACCTACGAATCAAATGGCTTCAGTTAGATTCCGCTTAGGAAAACTTTATTTCGATCGTGGGCAGCTACAAAAAGCTCAGGATATTTGGGGCCAGTTTAAGGGCCAAGAATCAGAGTCATGGAAGAAAATGGCTCAAGAGCAAGTGAGTTCAAATGAATGGAAATCGGATTACAAAAAATATTTAGATCGCATACCTGCTATGGAAAAGAATTAAGGAGATGATAATGAATACAGTTGATCTTTTTGGCATGAAATACAAATCAGAAACCTACTTGAGCTTGCAAAAGCTAGTTCAGTCCATATTGCCGATCGAATCTAATATCAATATTCATGGATCACAAGGGACTGGAAAATCAACTTGGGCACAAGTTATTCTAGAAAAGTCCGGGCTAACTGATAACTACTGCAAAATTGACGTCAAAGAAATTGAAGAAGAAAAATTCAAAGCAGAACTAGAAGCGTGCAAGCATAGACATATTCTTTTAGAAAACGTGGATTATCTACATAAAGAAAACCAGGCGATTCTAGCTCAGTATATTCAGGCTCGCTCGCTGCAAGTAAAGCCAGTTGTGATCACAACATCTAAACGCAGTTTAAGCGATTTAGCTCGCGAAGGCCTGTTAAGACAGGATCTGTATTATAAGTTGTCAGTGTTCAATATCGGTCTGCCTGATTTAAAACAGGTTAAGGAAGATATTAGAACGTATTCTGAATACTATTTAAAAGTTTTTTCTATTAACTATAAACGCCCGCAGTTGAGTCTATCTAACGAAGCTCTAGCACGACTAGAGTCTTTTTTCTGGGTGGGTAATATATTAGAGCTGGAAAACGTTGTAGAGCGAGCCGTGTTGTTGTGTGATGGCGAAGTTATCAGTGATAAACATATCCGTTTTGATGAGTTTCAAAAGTATAACTCATTGGATTTAAGCTTGGGCATGTCGTTGTCAGAGGTTGAGCGTCGTTTAATTCTTCAAACCCTTGAGCACACTCAGAACAATCGCACGAAAGCGGCCCACATCCTTGGAATCAGTATCCGAACTCTTAGAAACAAAATTAACGAATATAAAGAGGCAGGCTTAATATGAGTTTATTTGATAAAACAACCTCCGCGCTGCAGACGTCATTAAACATGCGTCAGTTGCGCCATAATATTACGTCATCAAATATCGCCAATGCAGAAACTCCAGGATATAAGGCGCAGAAATTAGATTTCGAAGAAGCGCTAGCACGATCTATCGATTTAGATGGCCTTCGCGGTATGAGCACTACGGATGAAAATCATTACGCCGTTGGTGGGAAAACTGCTTCTGTTAGGCCTGATATATACGCTAACCCCGAAGGTGCGGTAAACAACGACGGTAACTCGGTGGATTTAGAGAAAGAGATGTCGGCGCTTTCAGAGAATGCGATCTTATACAAAACGGCTCTGCAACTGATTAACAAAAAAATGGCGGCATTGAAATATGCGGCTTCTGAAGGGAGATAGTAATGTCTGATTATATTTCCGGGATGAGAATTTCTAGTAGTGGTATGACGGCTCAAAGAGCTAGACTAAATGCTATATCTAGCAATATCGCCAACATCAATACGACGCAAACGCCTGAGGGCGGACCGTATCGACGCAAGGACGTGGTTTTTGAAGCCATGCCAGATGCGCGAAACTTCGGGGAGATTTTAACTTCGTCGAATCCAAAATCCAATATGCAGCGAGTGCAAGTCACTGACGTTGTTTCCGATTTAAAAGCGCCGTTAATGAAGTACGATCCGGATCATCCAGACGCAAATCCAGAAGGATATGTCGCTTACCCTAATATAAATTTAATGGAAGAAATGACCAATATGCTACAAGCGACGCGGGCCTATGAAGCCAACGTATCTGCACTTCAGGCTTCTAAGGATATGGCCATGAGTGCGCTTGAGTTAGGGCGCTAGGAGCGCCACTAGAGGCGTATCAGTTTAAGACATACGTCACCGGACAAATGTCATAGACTAGTTTAGAAATAGGTACTTTGTGCCTAGCTAAAGTTACGGTAAAATAATTTTTAGGGGCTTAAAGAATTTGAGCCTGGGAGATAGACACCATGGATGGATTTAACATTAAGAATTCGAATCAGTTTCTGAATAATTCGAATTACCTTGATCAGCGGTCAATGAAAGTGACCCCTCCAACCTCCGAAAAAATTTCTGGAATGAACGGGACCGTGGGCCCGACTCAAGCCAATGAACCGGGGAAATCGTTTGCTGCCACACTAAACGAAGCCATCAAAGGTGTGAATGAGTTACAAAAATCAAGTGACAAGGCCTCGCAAGATTTAGCGACAGGCAGAACTGATAATGTAGCCGAAGTTATGTTAACCGCTGAGAAAGCGGATGTTGCTTTGAGAGTTATGGTGCAAGTGAGAAATAAAATCATCGATGCCTATAACGAAATCATGAAAATGCAAGTGTAGTTTAACGGGATTAGAGGGGACATAGAGTGAGTAAATTATTCGCTGGTTTGATTATACAATTTAGAGAGTTCTTCAAGAACTTGGGGCCGACCAAACGATTTTCCGTAGTGATCGTTGGTTTGATTGCCGCCGTGTCTTTTGTTTCTATTGTTTTCATGTTGTCTGGAAATGAATATGTTCCTTTGTTGACGAACGTTCCACCAGATCAAATGCCGATGATCGTTCAAAAACTAACTTCAAAGAACATTCCGTTTCAATTGAAAGAAGAAGGTAAAACTATCGCTATTCCAAAAGAGTTATTGCATTCGACGCAAATGACTTTGATGGCAGAAATTGGTTCTACTAAAATGGGATCCATCGGTCTTGAAATTTTCGACAAACAGGAATTTGGTGTAAATTCGTACGCACAAAAAATTAACTACCAACGTGCTTTGCAGGGTGAGTTGATCCGTGCGATTAATACGCTA
The DNA here is from genome assembly GCA_002256935.1 of Bdellovibrio sp. 28-41-41. Classification (GTDB taxonomy): domain Bacteria; phylum Bdellovibrionota; class Bdellovibrionia; order Bdellovibrionales; family Bdellovibrionaceae; genus UBA2316. Next base: position 18,989 of record NCGL01000054.1, on the reverse strand, counting down.
ACTGCCGTGAAGCAATCTAAAGTTATTCTAGCATTACCAAACAAGAAAACATTTTTAGAAGAGGGCGGTAAGCCGTCGGCGTCCGTAGTTGTTGAATTGCACCAAGGTAAAGAACTATCTGCGGAACAAATCCGTGGCGTTCGTTATTTGGTGGCAAATGCTATTGAGGGTATGGATCCTGAGAGCGTAGCGGTGCTTGATGAGCGCGGTAAAATGCTAACTCAACATAGCGACGGTACAACAGCAGGATCGTCTGAAATCCTAGATCTTAAAAATAAAATTGAGCGCGAATACGAAGGCCGAATTGAGAGTATCCTATCTAAAGTAGTAGGTCAGACTCGTGTTGTAGCTAAAGTCGAAGCGCAATTGAATAATAAAGTCGTTTCAAGTGTCGAAGAAATTGTGGATCCAGAAAAAACGGCGATCCGTGCACAGCAAAGTGAAGAAGAATCTTTAGATGGGGCACGTACGAACCCTGCGGGAGTGCCGGGGTCGCGCAGTAACTTGCCAGGTGCGGAAGATGCTGGTCAGGTTGGATTCAAGCAAGATGTTAAAAAAGAAATCAAGACAACTAACTTTGAAGTTCCTAAGACAGTTAGAAACGTAAAAGAGGCCGCCGGGAATTTAGAGAAAATTTCGGTAGCGGTCGTGGTGGACGGTGTTTTTCAAACTGTAAAGAACGATCAAGGTGTTGAGGAAGCTAAATGGACACCGCGTTCTGCCGAAGAACTAAAAAAATATGAAGACATTGTTAAGAACGCAGTTGGATTCAATGCAGCTCGTGGAGACTCCGTTAAAATTGAAAACATTCAGTTCCAGCCAGAAGATTTCTCGGAAGCTGAAAAATTGTTAACGAACTTAGAGCGCCGTAAACTTTTACAAGCATTGTTTAAATGGGCGTTGTTGGCATTCTCTATAGCATTACTGTTTATCTTGATCGTAAGACCATTCATGCAATGGATTACAGATTCGTTCCAAGATTCAGTGGACGAGATGTTGCCTCGTACAATTGAAGAGCTGGAAGAGTTGCAGTCCGTCGATAATACATTGCCAGGAATGTCGGGGGCCTTGCCAGTGTTGCAAGAATCTATTGATCCTGACAAAGCAGAATCTGAATTACTTAAAGATCGCATCATGACGTTAATGCAGAAAGATCAAGAAAAAGCAGCCAATGCATTTGGAATGTGGCTAGTTAGAAAGGATGACAAAGCGTGAAAGTAGTCAAAGCGGAAAATATAGAATTTGATATTCTTAAGGGGTTTGATAAAGCCGCTATTCTGCTTAATTATTTAGGCAAAGATGCGGTTAAGATCCTTTTGGGTAGAATGGAAGACGCAGATATCCGTAAATTAATTAATGTGATGAATAAGTTTCGCGTGGTTCCTGTTCACGTGACTAAAAAAGTTTTAGAAGAGTTTTATGAAATGATCAGTGAGACCGATGATTATATATTCTCGGATCAGATTTCGAGTAAAGATAGCATCGTAGATGCAGTTGGTGAAGATCGGGCTCGTGGTATCCTGGGCGGTTTGAACATTGGTTCTGCGAATGCACGCTCGCTTGAGTCTTTAGAGATGGTTGATGCGAAATCATTAGCTAACTTCTTGGTGAATGAACATCCGCAAACGGTAGCCGTAATCTTGGCCCATTTAGAGCCAGAGAAAAAGGGCGAGGTTCTAAAACGATTACCAGATACTTTGCAAGCCGAAGTCGTTCTGCGTATGGCAAACTTAGAGCACGTAGACCCTGAGCTAATTGTTGAAATTGATAAAGTATTGAAAAACCAATTGGCGAACACGGCCAGTGTGGAACAATCAACTTTGGGCGGCGTTCAGCCAGTGGCCGAAATGCTCAATGTTATGGACAAAAACACAGAGACTTCGATTATGTCCCGTTTGGAAGAAAAAGATCCATTACTGGCCGAAGAAATTCGCAAGTTGATGTTCGTATTTGATGATATTGGTAAAATCGATGACCGTGGAATTCAAGCGCTTCTTAAAGAAGTACCGAATGATAAACTTCTTCTGGCTCTTAAAACGGCTAACGAAGATATCAAAGTGAAAGTATTTAAAAATATTTCGGCCCGTGCTGCCGACATGTTACGAGAAGATTTAAATAACATGGGACCATCACGTCTATCCGACGTTGAAGGTGCTCAACAAGAAATCGTCAACGTGGCTCGTCGTCTAGAGGCTGAAGGTAAGATCTTAATTGCTAGAGGCGGTTCTGAAGATGCCATGGTTTAGTCGTTCGATTTTAAAAGAAGAAAAAGCGCGTGAAATCGTGGTTGAATACACGCCGACGCAATTTAATTTAGGCACGCCATCTCAGGCGTTAGATTATTTAGATCAAATTAAGAAGGGTTCTGATTTTATTATGAACCCGGTGATTCGTGAACAGACCGGCGTTGAAGAAATTCAACGCGAGGATCTTGATTCTAAGGCCGAAGAATTAGCTATTCATAAATTAGAAGACATTCAAGCTTCGGCCTACAAAGAAGGCTATGATCTAGGTTTTGACGAAGGTTTGAAGCGTGCCTATCAGGAAAAAACTAAAGAGATAACAACCAAGTTGCAGGAACTAGATCGCTTGCTTTTGAATGTAACGTCGTTAAAAACAGATTTAGAAGTTCAAAACGAGAGTCATTTGATTCAACTTGTTTATCACATGGCTTCGCGTATTTCTATGCGACAAATTGAAATGGATAACAAAATAGTTGTCGACATCATGAAACAAGCGATGAGTTTGGCTCAAGATGAAGAGAACATTACAGTTCACGTTTCTGATCGTCAGCTAGAGTTCATTGAAGATATTAAAAAGAATTCCCATTCTAGAGAGTTTGAGTTTTTGAAAAAAGTTAAACTTGAAGGAAGTCCTGACATTCAAGCCGGTGGATGTATTGTCGAAACAAATTATGGTGAAGTTGATTCACGGATTGAACAACGGTTACAAAAACTTTGGGAGCATATCAGTGAAGCGCTACCTAAAGTCAAAACCCCAATTGAATTCGAGTAAACTATGGATTTGGGTTCAAAGATCAACATTGAAAAATATAATCAGATTATTTCTAACATCCATTTGTCAAAAGATATTGGCAAGGTTAAGGAAGTTGTTGGTCTATTGATTAAAGGGTACTTGCCAGGTGCCGCTGTGGGTGCTGTTGTCGAAGTTTTTCCAAACGGACTCGAGAAATCATTCTTGGCCGAAATTGTTGGGTTTAAAGATAAAGATGTATTGATGATGCCACTGAATGATATGCGTGGAGTCGGTCTTGGGTCCAAAATAGTTTTGGCTAAACAAACGGCTTCTGTGCGTGTTGGTGATGAGCTCCTTGGCCGCATCGTCAATGGCTTGGGTATTCCTATCGATGGCAAAGCAGAGATTGAAGATTTTGAAGAGCGACCTCTGTATGCTGAGGTTGTAAATCCACTGGATAGAGAACCGATTCGCTCGCCTATTGATTTAGGAGTGCGCGCGATTAATTCTTGCTTAACGGTGGGACTTGGGCAACGGGTGGCTATTATGGCCGGCTCCGGTGTTGGTAAGTCGGTTTTGCTGGGCATGATGGCGCGAAACACTAATGCGGATGTAAACGTAATTGCTCTTATCGGCGAGCGTGGTCGTGAGGTTCGTGAATTTATTGAAAATGATTTAGGTCCTGAAGGTATGAAGCGATCTGTTGTTGTTTGCGTGACGAGCGATCAGAGCCCGTTATTGCGTATGCGGGGAGCCTATGTAGCCACAGCTATTGCTGAATATTTTTGCGGCAAAGGACAAAATGTACTTTTAATGATGGATTCCGTAACTCGATTTGCCATGGCCCAAAGGGAAATTGGCTTAAGTGCTGGTGAACCGCCATCATCTCGTGGATACACCCCATCGGTATTTGCACAATTGCCAAAGCTTCTGGAGCGTGCCGGAAATTTCGAAAACAAAGGCAGCATAACTGGATTATATACGACTCTGGTAGAAGGCGATGATATGAACGATCCGATTGGGGATTCTGTTCGTTCTATTGTGGATGGCCACATTGTGCTGTCACGCTCGTTAGCTCAACGAGGACATTTTCCATCTATAGATGTGCTTCAGTCGGCAAGCCGGGTTATGAAAGCGGTTACAAAGCCTGAACACCAAAAGCTGGCACAAAAACTTCGTGAGAATTTAGCAATTTATAAAGAAGCGGAAGATCTAATTAATATAGCAGCTATTTATTGGGAACTGAACCATATGAAAAAATATGCAGCTCTGGTCACTTTAATTTTACTACCATCTTTGGGTTTGACTCAGACCTTGCCAAACAATGTTGCCTATACACCCGAGCAAATCGTTAATGAAAAAGTAAACAAAGTAAATCAGCAAAACCAAATGGGCTCTGGGCCCTCAGCAGATTATAGTCTATTCAACAATTCACAGTCTTCGCATGGTATGAACTTCTCTTCAGTTGGCAAAAGCCAACAGGTGGGACTCGATTTGCATAGCGAAGCAGAGACTCTATTGGGGAAAGTGGTAACTGAACAGAAAGACGCCGGGGTCACTGATCCTAAGGGCTGTAGTGATCGAGGCGCGTTGAGTGAATATCACAATAATATTTGTACGGCTTCAGACACTCTTCAGGTAATGGGGCTCGAAGCCATCGAAACTCAGGCTCCATTTCAGGAAGCGGCGACTCGCTCGTACCAAACAATGGAAGATACCTCCGCATTTCCTTTAGATGGATCTGATTTGGGAACGTTTGCGGCGGATGCACATGGTGTGCCTTTGAATACAAACGCGTTATATTCCAGTAATAAAAAATCGATCGATAGTTTAAATCAGCTCTATAAATCTTTGGATTCAACATCGCAATACAAAGGATTAAAATACAGCACGAAGAATGACTATTTCTATTTAGAAGGGAAAAAATATCCGACGTCAGCTCTTTACTCAAAAGAAGCAATGTTGAAAGCCGGTATCAGTAAATCGCTGACTAACTTTGTTTACACAATGCTAAACAAAAAAGCGCTGTCTGCACAAAGCAAGATTACAAAAATTTTGAAAGATAAGAATTTATACGATGGAAAAAAATGGAATATAATTAAATATTCCGATGGCTCAAGTGGCTCGTTGGCTGATGGTTCTGCGGCTGAACCTGTTTCTGTAAGTCCTGAAAACCCTACCCAGACTGGATCTGGAGTCGTCGACCTTTCATCTAGTCTGGTCGAGGATAAGACGCTCTTTAAAGATATAAATGGTGTATCAGTAGGACTTTCCTCTGATGATATTTTTAAAATGGTAAGTAGAAAGTATAGAGAAAAAGATAAACTTGGTTTTTTTCACAACTCGTCAAAAAAATAATATAAACTAAAAGTATATGAAATTTAACTTTCGCATGCAGAAGGTTCTTGAGCACAGAAAAGTTCAAGAGGATCTTGCTAAAACTGATTTCCAAGCGGCTCTAGTTCGCCTGAACGAAGAAGTCGAAAAACTCCAATACATGATCGATCAAAAAAAGAAAGCCCGTGTTAAAAGTTTTGAAATGGAAACGGGTAGCAATGTGCCGAATTCCTTGCAGAACGGTATTCTGGAAGAATCTTCCCGTTTTCAAAAACTTCAGGACGTACGCATTGATAAACAAAAGGACGTCATCACCGGTTGGGAAAAAGAAGTCGAGTCCAAACGAGAAATTTTGAAATCGAAGGCGATAGATTATAAAATAATAGAGAAGTTCAAAGAAAAAAAGAAACAACAGTTTGTTGAAGAAAACAATAAAATTGAGCAAAAAGAAAATGATGAGATTTCTATTTTGCGATTTGCGAGCAGGAATAAAAAATGAGAGTACATGAACGTTATCTAGATCAGATGCTCAAAAAATCCGGTGAAGGTGATTCACTTAGCTTTAATAGAAAGAAAGCTCAATTTCCTTTGAAAGAACAAAGCTCAGCTCCCCAAATGAAAAAGAAATTTAAACCGTCTCCTGTGCGCAGAAAAAATAGTTTCTCGCCCGTAGCGATTGTTTTTACAATGTTGGGAATCGGCGTTGCTTATTTTGGTTATGAAAATAGCGAAGGCGTTGAAAAATGGATGAGCACAGTGAACATTTCGTTTGTGACATCGGCAATGGCAGAAGACAAAGCGGTAGAAAAAGGATCGACTAAGGCAGTAGCAGAAAAATCTAAAGCAGAAAAGTCGGTTGATGCGAAGGGCGAAACTTCGACCGCAGGCGAGACTAAGGCTGCAGATAACTCGGGAATTGATTTTGATTTCGTAAAGGATTTCAAGGATAGAAAGAAAGCTTTGGATCAAAAAGAAGAAGAACTAAAAGCTTGGGAAGCAGAGATTCAAACCCAAAAATCAGAACTTGATACAAAGATCGCAGAAATTCAAAAGATCAGAAAAGATATATCGGCTCAGCTAGAAGAACGTGTAAAGGCAGATCAAGGCAAGATCGATACATTGGTACAAGTTTATACCCAGATGAAACCGTCCCAGGCTGCAAAAGTGTTTGAAAGCCTAGATGAAGACTTGGCTGTAGATATTTTAACGAAAATGAAAAAGAAAAGCGCGGCAGATATTCTTAACTTGCTAAAGGCAGACAAAGCCCAACTCCTGTCAGAGAAATTTGCGGGTTACGCACGAAAGCCAGCAGCAGCAAAAAATACAAATACAAATTCAAACAATCAAACTAAACCAGAGGGGGCCCCTGTTGAGACAGCAAAACCCTAAGGGAAGGAGGACTATTGAACGTTCAACCGGTTTCGTTCATGCCAAAGCCAGACGCGAAAGCGCCGAGCAGCATGAATTCACAAGAAAACCGTGTCGACGAGAAAGGATTCAGCAAAGAGCTTGAACGAAGAGTGGATGACAAGCAGGCTAAGGTGCAAGGCGAGAAGTTACCGAAGCCCGAAAATAAAGAAGTGGTTACTAAAGACACTTCGGTAGAGAAAAACGTAGCCGAGAAAAAGGTTACGGAAAAGAAAGTAAAAAATGATCCAGAAGAAAAACCTGAATCCGGTGAAAGCAAACTGACAAAGAAGGCGGATACTAAAGAAGAACGCCTTAAAAAATTCATGGACTCGTTAGAGAGTGAATTTCAGATACCTCCGACTCGAATAGTGGAGGCATTCAGTGAGCTCAGCCCCGAAGAACTTTCTCTACCGGCTGATCAATCCATAGATCGTGTGGTTGATAAGTTAAATTTAGATGAGGAATCGATGTCTAAGGTCAAAGACCTTTATGGCAGTTTGGTTCAGGATCTAGAAACTATCGACACAAGACAGACTGAATCTAATATCGGTATGGCACCAAGCGTGGCCGCAATAGGGCTGACCCGCGAGCGTTTTGATAAAATCAAAACTCAGCGAGAAGCTTTGCAAAAATCTTTGGATCAAATGAACCAAAGTTTTTGGCAGCCACAAGTGAATCCGCAAATTACAACTCCGATTCAGGGTGACCTTATGGCAAAAGCGCAAGTGGCGGCCCGAGGACGAAGTGGTATAGATTCATATCGAGATATTTCGGCCGATAATACAATGCAGAGTACGATGGCAGGACTGACCCCAGGCGACCTTGCTACGGATCAGAATCGTGAATTTATATATGATCCGCGTACAGGCGATATGTATAAAGTAGATCCAAATGTGATGGCTTCTGAAGACGGCAATCAGTCATTCAGCACTAAAGATGCTGCGGTGATGGGTGCGGCCGCTGCCTTAGCGGTTTCAAAAATGAAATCTAAAGGCGATCTAGAAGGTATGTCACCGATGGATGCGAAATTTGGTATGGAGGCCTCGAAAGCTTCAATGCCAGTTGGTCCAAAGCCAAATCAACTAGCCAATCTTGAATCTTTAACTAATGCTCCGGCCGATGTGTCGACGGCGATGCTAGCTAAGCTAGGCAACTCGTCGAATTCTTCGGGTGGCTCATCCGACTTTTTCAGTAAAGGTGGCGGCGGTGGTTCTGAATCTCATAAGACTCAAGTTTCTGGAAAGAAAGCTGATGGCGATGACATGAAGGCTATGCTAGCGGCATCAATTGGTGCAGGTACTGAACTGAAAGAGACGTCTGGTGCAGGTACTGAACTGAAAGAGACGTCTTTAAATTCGACTCCGGTTATAGTACCGGGAACGAACGCACAGGTTAGTCCGGAAGCTACAGATCGCAATGTCCAAAACGTGATGCAACAAGCTCAATACTTGGTGAAAGCGGGCGGTGGCGAGATGAAGGTGAAAATGACGCCGGAAGGTCTTGGCGAAATTCAACTCAGTGTTGAGTTGAAAGATGGAAAGATTCAGTTGCATATGGCCACAGAGAATAAAGAAACTAAAAAAATGTTAGAATCGAGTCTTTCTGATTTAAGAGAAAGTCTTTCTCAACAAAAGATTTCTTTGGATTCGGTAAAAATTGATACCGTTGCACGTACGAATACTGAAAATCATGCAAGCAACAATAATCAGTTTGGCCAAAACCAAAATCAGGAAAGTCGCGATACGCGACAGTTCTGGAATCAGTTCCAAGATCAATTTGGGGGACGTCCTGGGCGTGAGGGGCTATTTGAGCCACCGAAAGCTAAAGGTTACGCACCAAAAAAATCAGAAACACTAGCACCAGCGACGGAAGTCAGCTCTACTAGTCGTTCGAATGGAAAGTCTTCAACGTTAAATTTAGTCGCATAGTATTAGCCTAGCGTAAGGGCGAGAGGAAACTCTCGCCTCTACTTTCGACTGAAAATGAATCGGTCTAGTCTCAATTTTCAATATTCAAGGATAGAATAAAGACAGGAGTACCTATGACAGTAATGAATTCAAAGTTAGGTGTTAATCCGTTTGGCGCCACTCAGACCAAACCAACTTCGGCAACGGCTTCGCAAGCGCAGTTGACAGATAGTGATCTGAAAAAATTAGGTGGCGACAACGTAAAGTCTCACGAGATGGCCGCGCAGTTAGCTAGCTTCTCGTCACTCGAGCAAATGCAAAATATGAATACAACATTGACTGATCTGAAAAACGGTCAAAAGCCGGCTGAGCAGTTCCAAGTGTTGAACTTGCTAGGTAAAGGTGTGGCGGGGGATTCTTCAAAAATTCTGCGTAACCCTGGTGATAAATCTCACGATTTTGTTTTCAATTTGCCAATGAAAGCGAAGGAAGCAGATATTCGCGTCCGAAATGCCGACGGCGAAGTAATTAAAACATATAAATTAACGGGCTTAAAAGAAGGCGAAAATCGTCTACCTTGGAACGGCCAAGATGAAAAAGGTAATGCAGCGCCCGCAGGCGAGTATCAGTTTTTCATCGAAGCGAAAAATGAACAAGGAACTAAGATGGCCATCAAAACAGAATTTGAAGGACAGATCACCGGTGTAAACTATGCTCCGGAAGGACCAGTTCTATTGATTGGCAATCAAGCAATTCGTCTACGTGACGTTAAGAAAATCGTGGACCCTTCATTGATGAATGTTCCCGCACGAGCCAGCGAAATTAATCCTGAGCTTCAAGCGATGCCGACAGCGCCTCAACCAGGTGCTGGCGCAGCTCCAGGTGGACCTCAACTTCCTCCGGGAATGCCGGGTCTTCCAGCGATGCCAGGTTTAACGATGACTCCGCCAGCAAGCGCGAATGGCGCTTCAACGGCGCCAGCGCAGCAAACGACTAAGTCCGCTCAACCTAAAAAAGAAGTTCAAGGGGCGCCTCCCGCGCCTCAACGAAGTAAGTTGTTAGATACGGTGGGCTTGTCTAATGAAATGATGAGCAAGCTGTCTAAAGAAACAAATTAGGACATTGAATGAACCACTGGAAACCATGCAGCAGTTGTAAAAAAGAGATCGGATTTAATACGAAATATTACGAGTGCAGTGTTTCCACGTGTACCGGCTCTAGAACTGGCTACGTGTTCTGTTCCGTTCAATGCTGGGAACGTCATGTTCCCGGCGCGAAACATCGTGACGCGGCGGCTGTTGAAAAAAGATCTCCAACTCTAGCCGAATATGAAAAGTCTGCAGACGTCGCAGTTTCAGCTGGTGGTCAGCGGCGAATTATTGCTTCATCGAGCACGTCGTCGTCTGCTGTAGGCAAAAAAGATGAAAATGAAATTCTTGTCGTTGTGTCAAAAGTAAAAGCTTATATTAAGTCTCAGGCCGATATGAATGTGTCTGACGAGATCATGGATATTTTGTCCCATCGAATTCGTTATTTCTGCGATCAAGCTATTAAGCATGCCCAAGCTGATGGACGAAAAACAATTCAAGACAAAGACATGAAAGTTTAGCTAAAATCTGTTATTTCTCATAAAATAGTTATTTTTTTTAGTGTTCATTAGTCTGCCGATATACTATGGCTATCTTTCACTCCTATTTGTCTTGAGGTTTATTTGGAATTACTGAGCGCCATATTATCTGAGAAAAGTGATTTAGGACCGCAAGGGCGCGCTAAGTGGTTATCACGGTTGCTATATTGGTTTCAGCGTTCTCGTTCTGGTGATGAGAAAGAAATCAATTGGGAGAAAATCTACACAACTCGTTTGAAATTTATTATTGTTCAGCTTAAAGCGAATCCTGAGTGGCGAGATAGTGTCGAATCAAATTTGCGACAAGTGATTGTCGATTTGCTAACTTCACATCAACTATCCAGCGCTGGACTTCCCGACGAAGCGAGTTTCTTTCAAGATTTTTTTAATCGGCTTCAAGATAAGATACTACCGGATGGTTTGTTTCAAAACGATTTGGCATCTATTTTAAAAAACACATTTGATTCTGATAATGAAATCGTGATGATCGATGCCATCGATGAAGATACAATTAGTGAATTCATTGTGGAGGTATTTAGAGATAGGTCAGACTATAAAACTATCCGTTCAGCTCTGGTAGAATCATTGATTAGAACAAGCATCCAATTGGCAAACAGCTCATTGCTTCTATCTAATAAATTATTTAAGCGTGGTTTTTCTAACTGGGAAAATGCAGAGCGAATTTCAAAAAGAATTTTATTTGATTTTGCCGGTGCGAACGAATCTTTGAACGTGCTTCAATTGAATGAATCTATCAATGAGTTAGAAAAGGTCACTAATCATATTCAAGACAATCTAGGCAAGATGGGCGTTGAAATTGAAATCGTTTATACATTGCAGATTCAGCATAAGCGAATAAAACGTTTGAAGTTGCTGACTCATTTCCTTGATGAAAAACGATCGACGGCTCTAGCCAGTCGGCTGTTCTTTTCGGAATTAGTGCGAGATGTATATGAAAGCCGCGGTATTAAAGGATTCTTGGCAACGAATTTGGAGTTACTAGCAAAGCGAGTGGTTCAGGGGAATTCAGTCGTTGGTGAACACTACCTTGCTAAAACATGGGATGACGTAAGGACGATGTTTTTGTCAGCACTGGGCGGCGGTATGGTCACATCTATGACCGTATTTATTAAACATCTATTATCTTTTTTAGGTCTTTCTGGATTTTTAAAAGGCCTTACTGAGTCCGTTAATTATTCATGCAGCTTCTTGGCCATTCAGCTGGCCGGTTTTACTCTGGCGACCAAGCAACCATCGACGACTGCAGCTTTTCTTGCAAAGACTCTCGAGACATCAACTCGCGAAAGTGGTCTTTCCATATTTTATATTTTGCGCGCGCAAATTGTCGCCGTAATAGGTAATATTGCCGCTGTAGTTCCTATCTGTTTTTTTGCCTCGCTCGCCTTTCAAAAGATGGGACACCCAATGATGAGTTTAGAAGAAGCTCAATCTGTATTCGCGTCGACTCATTTACTGGGACCCTCAGTTCTATTCGCCTGCTTTACTGGCGTACTGCTGTTTTTATCTAGTTTGATCGCTGGTTGGTTTGAGAATTTCTGTATCGTGACTAGTTTGCCGACTCGGCTTCGTCACAATACTAAGTTGTCGGCCCTGGTTGGAAAGAAAGCGGCGTTAAGTATTTCAGAATTTATTCGCGAGAACAGTAATGCTTTGGCCGCCAATATTTCCCTTGGTTTGTTGTTAGGTCTAGTACCTCAGTTACTAAAATTTTTCGGAATTCCATTGGAAGCTCGTCACGTCACACTGGCTTCGGGTGCATTTTCTTCTTCGTTGCCGATTATGCTAGATCAAACGGAATATTCTGTTTTTGAATTTGCCAACGCGATTAGCGGTCTTGTTTTGATCGGGTTTTGTAACTTGATCGTCGCATTCTCATTGTCCCTGACACTAGCTCTGGCTGCGTCTGAGGGATCTAGAGGCTCTTTGTTGAAATTGATGCGATGGACGGGTAAAACGTTGATTCGTCGACCGTATATGCTGATCTACCCTGAACGAAAAAAGAAAAAGAGCTAGGTTTGTAACTTAACTCTTTTTCTTTTAATAAATTCAATTTGACTCATCAAGGCTAACTAGTAAATATGAAAACGTTAATTCTATTATTCTTTTCTACCGTAGCGATGGCCTCTCCTAAATCGATCTGCCCAGCATTCCAAAAAACGCTACTAGGTGCATTCTGAACTGCACCTAAAGCCAGTGAAATTTTGCCACCAGTTGGCCGTATTTTAAGTTTTAGACTAGATTTTAAAGATAATTCTTGCTGGACTTGAAAACCACTCTCCAAATCTGTGATGATGAATGTATGGACGTAAAGAAAATGAATACTTTAGACTCCGCGATAAAGGGAACTGGTTTTCCTTCGAGCGGTATTGTTCAGGGTGGTTCACTTCCGTCTACAGGGCCTTCGTTCAAAGATACGTTGAAAGAAGCATCCGCGGTTGACTTGAAGAAAGTGGCAAATGATGCCGGTCTCGGCGAGAAGGGAATTAAGTTCTCTAATCACGCGATCGAGCGCATGCAGTCTAGGGGAATTTCATTTAAGGCGGACGATATGACCAAATTAAATGAAGCAGTAGATCGCGCCGCAAGTAAAGGCAGTAAAGACTCACTGATCTTGATGAATGATTCCGCTTTGATCGTGAGTGTAAAAAACAGAACGGTTGTCACAGTGATGGATAAAACGGCACTCAAAGAAAATGTGTTCACGAATATCGACAGCACGATTGTGATGTAAATGTTCGACAAGACTAAGTACTAAACCTTAAATTCTCGAATAGAATTTAAGGATGTAAAAAAACAGGGCTGGTCCTCTTTGAGGGGGCCCTCCAAAACTCCCGAGTTGTATACTTGGGAAATTAATTTGATCCAGGCAGGATGCTTGGGTCTACTCGAACCGAAGGTTTCGGCAAGAGAACAACATGACATGGAGGTCATAATGGGTATTCTATCGTCTCTCTACACAGGCGTATCCGGTTTAACAGCACAAGGTGAAGCGTTAGGGGTAATTGGTGATAACATCGCCAACGCCAACACTATCGGTTTCAAAGCCTCTCGTGCAGAATTTCAAGATATTATTTCTAAGAACCTAAAAGGTATCTTAGGTGGTAACCAGATCGGTCGCGGGGTTAAAATCGGCGCGGTAAATCCAATCTTGGTACAAGGTAACGTAGATGCTACTGAAAAAGTAACTGACTTAGCTATCTCTGGCGACGGTTACTACAAAGTTAAAGGTAGCGATGGCGAATCATTCACTCGTGATGGTTCATTCCACTTTGATAGAGAAGGTTACCTAGTTACAAACGATAATCAAAAAGTACAAGGTTTCATGACCGATGAAAAAGGTAACATCCTAAATAAAATGGCTGATATCAAATTTCCTCGCGCATTGATTCCAGCAAAAGGCTCACAAGAATTGAAACTAGATTTGAATTTAGATTCTCGTGTTGAACCAACAAAAAAATTCGACGTTAATGATCCTTACTCAACATCACATTATTCAACTGGCGTTGAGATGTACGATTCACAAGGTAATAAACACTTGGTTCAGTTCTTCTTTAATAAAACAGCCGATCGTAAATGGGAATACAAAGGTCTTTGTGATGGCAAAGAAGTGACTGGCGGTGAAGAAGGAAAAATGGCCCAGGTTGTTAGTGGCACATTAGAATTCACAGTTGACGGTAAGTTGGATAAACAAGAAGTAACTTACAAAATCAAAAAATCAAAATGAACTTTGGTGACGATATTTCATCAGGCGGTAAAGGTTTAGATGGAACAAAACAATACGGTAAAGGTTCGGATTTGATCTCTTGGCATCAAGATGGTGCGGCTGCAGGTACGATCACTGGATTGTCATTCAATGACGAAGGTGTTTTGACAGCAGTTTACTCGAATGGTCAAGCCGCTGACTTAGCTCAGATTTCTTTGGCTAAATTCGAAAATCCAGAAGCGTTATTCAAAGTTGGTAACAATCGTTTGAAAGAATCTAGAGATTCTGGCGGAGCATCCATGGGTGCGCCAGGTTCGTCAGGTCGCGGTAAAATCTACGCGAAATCATTAGAGCGTTCAACGGTCGACTTAGCGACAGAATTCGTAAATATGATTCAAAATCAACGTGGCGAAATCATCCAACTTAAGAGATAAACACTGAATTAGTTTAATAAAATAAAAAACTCAGTTTTTTTATATTAATACCCAGCCCCGCGTTGAAGTAGAGAACAACGTGGGGCATTTTTATTTTTGTCATAATTTAAATTGCTGAATTTTTACTGGACTATCCCCGAGGTGCTTAATAGATTTGCTGTAATGGGGGACTTATGAAAAAGCTAGCTTTGCTTTGTTCGATGATAATGGTTTTGGTTTCTTGTAAGGAGATTTCTGGGGTTTTGACTGTGAGTCAGGATTTTTCGGCTAATGTGAATAAGAAATGTGGTTGGAATCCGTTCGGTTCTTGTGATCCTAACAAGAAGCTTCAGGTTCCTGCTGGTTCTTATGAAGCCGTAGTTGATTTTAGTTCAAAGAACGAAATCAAAATTTCAATGAAAGCCAATTCATACAAAGAAAATATCGTTTTAGCGCGTCCAAAGAATTTTGAATTTCCGGCCAATGGCGATTTCATTTTATCTGCTGCTCAAGTGAAACAATCGTTTGATGTTAAGGGCAGTGTACAAACGTCGGTGTGGGATTCGGCACCGCAACGAGGTAATGAAAGCTGCACGTACACTCTACCTGTTTGGGTATGCTCGGCTGATGGTAACGGTCGTCCGTACTGTCATTATGAAAATCAATCTGTGTGGGGTTATCGTTTAGTTGAATATTACAATCGTAATACAACTAGAAATATGTCGGCTGATTTGATGGAGGGCCAGCGATCTTTAGCTCGATTCACTGGCGCCAAAACTGATTCAGAGAAGATCTACACCTACACTAGCAACTGTCGCTAGTTTTTATCCGAGGTAGCTATTATAAACAGCGAACTTGTCTGCTAGTAGTTACCTCAATCAATGTATAACCTGCGCAATTATAGCCGCCGTATCCACATGTCACCACTTCATTGTTGTAGTAGAACTGACCGTTACATTGCATTGAGATCACTCCTGTCGAGTTAGCGCACAGTGTGTAGTCTACTTGCTGGCCGGTCGTCGAAGACATACATATGTTACCATTCAAATAGTAACCGTTAGTGCCAGTTGTACACGCTGTCGTATTTGTAGAACAGTAGGTAGTAGCAACCGATTGCCCCGTCGCTGACTGAATACAGCTTGATCCACTCCAGTAGTAACCCGTATTTGTTGTTGTTGAATTAGAGCATGTCGAAGAGCAGTAAGTCGAAGCTACTAGCTGTCCAGATGGAGATGCGTAACATTGATTACCGTTCCAATAGTATCCAGTCGTCGTCGCCGTACTGTTGTTTGAGTTGCTCTTATTACAGCTTGTCGTTAACAGTAATAAACTTAGAAAACCAAAATAGAATATTTTTTTCATATAAACCTCACGACTTTCACTAGAGCAATACGAAGACCTAAACTGCGGAAACGACCTAAGTATCTTGAAAAAGTGTCAAAAATGTAATCATGGAAGAATAATGGAAAATCGTTTTGCTGTCGTACTCATCAAATTGAGACAAAAATGGGCGCACGCCTAAAACTATCGTTTAATGAAAGTGTCTCATTATGAAACGTAAACGAAACTTTTATCCCTGCCAGGATTTTTTGGTGGTCAAAGGAAATTCCCTATACACGGAATATTTAATTGGATCAGTAATATGGTTAAAGATTTAAGGCTATGGGATTACTTTGAAAATACACAACTAAGAAGAAAGAAGAAATCGACTGTTAGCTAAATTGACATCTGTCCAAAAAATCTATTGTATGAATTTTACCCTATCTAACTTTAAAATAGACAAAAAAAATAAAAGAAACCCATTTTGTGGATCTTTTTTAAAAAGATAAAAGGACTCAGATGAGTTAGTATAATGAATATGTTCAAACAAATGAAAATTTTGTTAGTTATTATTCTCTATTTTGCGCTGAGTATTGCTGAGCCTCATCACATTTTAATAGAGAAAGGAATTGAGGGATTTTACGATGTTACTACCGCCCATAAAATGCGATTGGTAGCTAGGCTTAATGAGCTTTTAGATAGTCCCAAATTTTATGAAGCAATGCCAGAATTCAAAATACTTAAAAATCATAAAGAAGATGTTATTAGGTTAGTAATGGAACATGATAGCTCAAAGCTTTTTCTAAATAAAAAAGATCCTAGTATTCAAGTCGCAGGGAAAATGAATGGTATGGATTGGCGAAGTCTTCCGGATAGTGACCCTTTAAAACAAGAAGCTAAAAATGCGTTTGCTAATCTCACTAAATTAGATATTTCGCATGAATCGAAAAGCGCGCGTACTATATTTCCTGTTGAAAAATTGGTGCGTGAAGCAGCTGAAGATCTGGTGCAAATGGCGGATTTAGATGATGTGCCTAGAATGAGGGGGGCCGAGTTTGGTGCGGGGAAAGAATTGAAGCGATCCTTTGTTCCAGCTAGTGAATGGATAAAAAAGCCAAGTGTAAATAAAGGAATGTCACCAGAGAGATTAAAACGAGCAGTCAAACTAGGTCGTGTGTTGGAAAGGCCAGAATTTGGATATTCAAAAAAAATACTGTCGTATACAGCCGAAACAGTAAAAGGAAAAAAATTTGAATCTTTGGCAAAAGCTTATATAAAAGTGGATTGCCCTACTTGTAAATTCTCGCCAGTTGCAAAGGATTTTGCTTCATCAAAAAAATTAATTTCCGCACGATTTGGTATTAGGACGTTATCGTTGATCCCAGCGGCGGCATTAGCAATTTCAGAGGTCTATTCTTTTGCACAAGATCCTAATCAAAATCTTCAAGAAAATATCATGAAAAAAGTTCTATTGCTTAAATTTCCAGCTCCATTTAGTTCTCAAAAACCAAGTTGTCATTTTGAAAAATGTCATAGATTTATTTTAGAGTGTCAAAACGAACTTGGAAATAAAAATGTAGACTGGGAAAAATGTGTCGATTATTTTTTAACGTTAGATTTGGATAAGCAAAAAAAATTATTGACGGATATTGATTTAAAAAAGAGTTTAGCAAAAAGGGCTCCGGTAATCACAAATTTGACATGCCAAGACAATAGTAGAGAATTAAAAGCCCATGTGGAATTTGAACACTTATCCGCGCTAGCCAATAAATTAGAACCACAAAATCAATCAGTCCTTTTTAATGATTCGGGACGGATTAAAACAATGTTTATTGGAAAGCAATCCGAGGAAAGCACTTATGAAAGAATCTTTTTTGAAGGTAATAGACCGACTTCTATTCAACGTTGTGAGAACTCAGGAACTTGTGAAAACTTAAATGTAGGTAAAGTAATGAATTACGGATTTAGAGCTCCAAGATCAAGTCGTGGGATAAGCTTTATTAGACTTCAAAGTGAAAATATTAAAAAATGCTGTCAAAGCAAGTCTTGTGAAGCCTATTTTAGAGAAAAAAAACCAAATTATACTTTGAACGCTGGCATAGACTATTCTCAAGTTAAGTAATATTAATACTATTTGCGAAAATTCAGAAGAGTCCAAGGTTGGACGAATCTAGAGATTTAATTTATGAAATGGATCAAGCAAGGAATCAGTTCTAGAAACAGATAGTTCGGCCATGAATAGTGCTATTCATGACCGATAAGAAAGTTAGCCTAAAAGGTGCTTAACCCCATCGCGTTCGTCAGTCAGTTCTTTTAATGTGAATTCCATTTTTTCTTTAGAAAAGGCATCAACTTCTAAACCTTTAACGATTTTGTAGTCGCCATTTTCACATGTGCATGGAAAGCCGTAAACGATGCCTTCTGGGATGCCGTATGAACCATCAGATGGAACGCCCATCGTCGCCCATTTACCATTAGTTCCTAAATACCAGTCATGCATGTGATCGATCGCTGCATTGGCTGCAGATGCTGCAGAAGATAATCCGCGAGCTTCGATGATCGCTGCACCACGCTTCCCAACAGTCGGGATAAACGTTTCTTTGTACCACGCTTCATCGTTAATCATAGTTTTCATGGATTTACCCGCAACGTCAGCAAAACGATAGTCAGGGTACATAGTTGGCGAATGATTACCCCAAACGACCATTTTTTGAATATCGCCAACGGCTGTTTTAGTTTTAGTAGCTAATTGAGATAAAGCGCGATTGTGATCAAGCCGCATCATCGCAGTGAAGTTTCTTGGATTTAATTTAGGAGCCGACTTCATTGCAATATAGGCATTCGTGTTTGCTGGGTTACCAACAACAAGAACTTTTACATTTTTGTTTGCAACGTCATTTAACGCTTTACCTTGAACAGTAAAGATTTGTGCGTTGGCCTCAAGTAAGTCTTTTCTCTCCATGCCTTTTGAGCGGGGACGAGCACCAACGAGTAATGCGACCTCAGCATCTTTGAATGCGACTTTAGGATCGTCAGAGCCAATGATTTCTTTCAACAAAGGGAAAGCGCAATCATCAAGTTCCATCATCACGCCTTTAAGCGCCTGCATTGCTGGTGTAACTTCTAAAAGTTGTAAAATTACCGGCTGATCTTTACCAAGCATTTCGCCAGAAGCAATTCTGTAAAGCAAGCTGTAGCCGATTTGTCCAGCAGCCCCGGTCACTGCCACTCTCACGGGAGTTTTCGTTGTAGCCATATTGGTCTCCTTAAATAAG
>NCGL01000140.1 GCA_002256935.1 Bdellovibrio sp. 28-41-41 | reverse complement strand
GAGTTTTTTGCAATGCTTGTTTAACGATAATGCGTATACGTGGACGACGATACAATGGTAATTCCATCATAAAGAACTGATCTTTCGATGGCTTCATAAGCTTAGACAGAATCAACGACGCTATGGCACCTAATACCAACGCTAGTAAATAGAGTCCCGCAAAAACAAATCCAACCAGTAACGAGTTATCAGGAAATAAAAATAGCAACAGCAAACCATAAACTGGTAAACGCGCCGAGCAACTCATGATCGGGATGATCGCTGCTGTGATAAATCGGTCGCGCTTAGATGAAATATTTCGCGTCGCCATCAACGCGGGAATGGCGCAGGCAAATCCTGACAACAAGGGAACAAACGATCGGCCGCCAAGGCCCATTTTTCTAAGTGGGTGATCGATCAGCGCGGCGGCTCTTGGCAAGTAGCCACTCGATTCCAAAAAACCTAAACCCAAAAATAGAAATAAAATCTGAGGAACGAAAACCAAGATGGCGGCAAAACTCGCAATAACGCCTTGAGAAATAAATGTCGCTATAAATGATTCTGGATATTTAGCTTCAATTTGTGCACCTACGTAGCCAAAACCGCCTTCAATCAAATCAGAGAACGGTGTTGAAAACCAGAACAACGACGCAAATAACAACGTCATGATACCGACAAAAAATACCAACCCAAAACTACCTAAAAACAATTTATCTAATTTTTTAGTAAACCCATAAATGTCATTTGTATTTGTCTTACGAGTGACTTTATCCATTTCTTCCATCGCATCGATACGTGCACGCTGGAAATCTAAATACGTCCAAGATAATTTCTTTCTTGGCTTCTCATCTATAGTTAAAGGTAACCCCGCAATGATTTTTTCCAAACCATCGCCCGCTTGACCATTAAATGTATATACCGCAACACCTAAAGATTTAGATAAACTGGTGAAATCAATATGTGTATTTTGTTCTTTTAATAGATCCGCCATCGTTACGACGATTGAAAAATCAATCTCCGCTTGCTTCATTTGATAAACCATCGTCATCTGACGTTCCAAATGCAAACCGTCGATCACCAATAAACAGTGCGCTTTCTTAGTTACCTCGTTGTCATACAGCACTTGGCTCGTCACGATCTCATCGGGACTTTTAGGAATTAGGCTATAAGTTCCTGGTGTATCGACGAAAGTTTTATTCGTTCCATGTTTAAGATCAATCTGACCCATCGAGAATTCAATTGTAGATCCTGGATAATTCACTGTCTTATAGTTCGATCCTGTCAGCCAGTTATAAAGTGTTGTCTTGCCGCAGTTGGGCTGGCCTACTAGGACGTACGTGTGGCTCATTTTAACTCCAGACAATTAAATTCTTCGTCTCGCAACGCCACGTAGATCATCGAGGATGACACTATCCACGGTCCGCCGAAAGGCATTCGCTTTTCCACGATGACTTCGACACCTTCCAAAAATCCCAAATCATAAAGGCGGTCCGTGATTTCTGGATTTTGCTCTAATTTCAAAACCTTCTGAATTTTATAAGGACGATTGAATTCTATAGACATGCACGGATTTTACCACGCCAGTCATATCTAAATTAATTAAATTTTGAGAATCTCAGGTTATTGAAAATCAAATGAATAGACGCTAAAGCCCGGCGGTCGTGCTGGCGCCTTGGCCACGTGTTTCCTCTACGGATACCTGTACTTTTTGCACACCATAGGCACCAAATTCAGCGATAAAGTGCTGGGCCAATAATTGGGATAGCTGCTCTACTGAGGTATTTGTGATCGGTAAACGCAGAACCTCGTTCTTTGGAAACACATAGAATCGTTCGCGAAACCGCACTTCTAACGACGGACCATTTTCAGTAAACTTCATATCTTCATGCTTTGCAGGCAAAAGAACCATCTCGTCCCATTGGTCTAATTTAGTCTTGATGATTTTCTTGAAAACGTTGAAATCTACGAAGTAGCCTTCTTTGTTTAATTCTTGCTCCGGCGGAACGACAATATTGACCTTCACTTGATAGTTATGACCATGCAAACGCTCGGCAGACTGTTTATTGAAAATTAAAAAATGAGCCGACGAGAACTTGAAATTTTGTTTATGTAACTGCAATGTTGTAGTTTCCATTTGCCGCCTTGATAGAAACGATTATATGACTAATTTCAGAAAAAAACCATTCATAAAAGAGGTTTTCCGTGAAATCCAAAGGCCACCAAACTCAAACTGTAGAAATTAAAAAGTCATTCGCGATCGAGTCCGCGCGCTTCTTGCCAAACCTTCCGGCATCTCATCCCTGCGCCCACACTCATGGTCATAGCTTTAAAATTACTTTGCGTCTGCGGGGGCCTATAAATGCTAAAATCGGCTGGTTAGTCGACTACAACGACATCGCTAAAACAGCGGCGCCGTTGATTAAGAAAATTGATCATAAATTATTAAATGATGTCCCAGGTTTAAAAAACCCAACAACTGAAAATATTACCGTTTGGCTGTTTGAAAAATTAAAACCAGTAATGCCAGAACTGGTTCAAGTGATTATCCAGGAAACCAGCGACACCGAATGTTCGTATCCGGTGCTATAGTAATTTTACTTTAAGGTTTCGCTATAAATTATCTAATTGGATTTTTAGTCAAAGACTGACCCATCTTAACGACGGTTTTGATGTCAATAAGATCTTTGTGCAGATCGATCAATTCTTTGTTATATAAAGCCACGATGGTGCTGCCCATGCGGAACATCCCTAGCTCGGCTCCTTTTTCGATAGCAATGGGTTGCTCATAAACCTTGTTCATAGTTTTAAGCTTCCAATTCGTGAACATTTTGCGATCAAAATTTAATACGATCGAACCTACATTCGTAGCACCCACGAATACAACCCCAACGGGGCCATTCTCGGTGGCAATCTCAACATAAATACGCTCGTTCTCTGAATACAGCTCGCGAATATTATCCAAAGCCCACTGATTGACCGGCCACAAATCGCCTGTGCAATATTGAATCTGAGTAATAAAACCTGTCACCGGGGAATGAACGCGATGGTAATCCTTTGGCGACAAGTAATACGTAATGAAGTAGCCATCTTGGTATTTTTCTTTCGCATCAGGAATCTTAATTAGCTTCTCTACGAGAAAATCTTTTCCCTTAGCTTGGATCATCACTGTTCCGTTGATCGGGCCATGCTGAGCCACTACAGAGTCACATGGATGAACGATCGGAGTTGTCGCAAGGGGACGCGCATGGGGCTTTAAACGACGAATGAAAAACTCACCTAATGAATTGTAGTCATAGTAAGGAAATTCGGTCTCGTTAAGGTTGATATTAAAAAAACGTGCGTACGCATAATTAATACGAATTTGTAATGGCTTCGGAAATTTTTTAAAAGCCCAACGGCCTACAAATTTACTCAAACTTTTTCTTGGTAAAACTTTTAAAATCCACATAAGGGGATTCTATAGACTTGACTAGGCGACTGTCAAAAGACTATCCCGTTTTAATGACAAAAGTTTTCAAAGATATCAAAGTGGGTCTAGATGAGGATATTAAGGAAAAACTTGAGTTACTGTCTCCTAATTTCACTGATTACCGCATTCTAAAAAAAAGCGTCGATGCCAGACAACGCCACAACCCGCATTTCGTATACAGTATTGAGGTTGCGGGCGAAAACGAAACCCTGACACAAATCGAGTTTCAGCTTCCTAAATTGAATAAAACCATCACAACTAAACCCATTATCGTTGGCAGCGGTCCTGCGGGCTTGTTTGCGGCCCTTCGTTTGGTAGAACGCGGCATTCCGTGCCTTCTTTTTGAGCGCGGCTCAGTCGCTGAAAAGCGAATTATGGGAATTAACAAATTCTGGCGCTATGGCGAACTCGACCCTAGAAACAACGTCTGCTTTGGCGAAGGGGGCGCTGGTTTGTACTCGGATGGAAAACTAATCACGCGAATTAAATCCTCGCACATTCCTTATGTCATGAATCGCCTTGTACAATTCGGCGCGCCGGCTGAAATTGAATTTTTATCAAACCCGCACGTGGGCTCGGACAAAATCAGACGCGTGATTCCTAAAATGCGCCAGTT
>NCGL01000053.1 GCA_002256935.1 Bdellovibrio sp. 28-41-41 | reverse complement strand
TCGCCATGGTGACTTATTCCGCGATGGCTTTTGGCTGGCGCCAATCGAGCCGGGATTTGAAAAAAGAACTGGCTAAAAAATTCGCCAGCGTTGAGAAGAAAATGAGTTCTAAAGCGGGCGGCAAAATAGACAAAGAAAAAATCGACAAAGAAAAAATCGACAAAGATACGTTCATTGAAATCACGAACATTTTCTATTTCGTCTTGGGTGAACTGGCCGGCGAGGGCGGCGGATCATTAGAGATTCGTAAACTTCTAGATAAAATGCCGACGAACATCCGCCGGGATTATGAAAAAGATATTTTAGTGCTGTTTGAATATTTTCAAACGCTGAGTTTTGCTCCGGATGAATTAATTGAAAAACTAAAGAATCCGACTGATATTAAAAATAATTTCGAGAAGATGAAAATCGTTCTCTTTAAAAGCTTGGAAAAATAAATGAAATTACTAGCCGTCGTTCTAATGACTATCGCCGCACAGGCGGAGGTAGTCGAACTTTCATTTCCAAAGGATTTGAAAAAATACAAATTCGAAAACGTATACGAAAATCCTAAACTAAAAGGCCAACTGTCGGCATGGCGTCGTTTAGAAATAGATAAGAAATATAAAGAGTGCATTACTAAAGGTCCTTCGCTGGTCGTTAAAAATAAGGTGATCGACGGCTGGATCTTAAACGTTTGGTCGAGCTGCGTATTTAAAGGCATGGATGATAAGTTTGACCAGAAAGTCGTTCAAACATTTTTAGATAACATAAAACTTCATAGCGCCCGAGTTTTAAACGGTCCTTGGCGCAGCGGTATCGTGGCGCAAACTCAAAAGATCATAGGCCTTGCGACGGCGGCGATTGAAAAAGATCCCAAGAAAACGGTAAAATTGAAAGCTAAGCTAATTAGCTTTCTAGAGATGGACGAAGTTTATCACAACGTCGATATCAAACGCTGGTACCAAGCGCAGCTGGATTTAAAACAACCGACGATGACCATGGCCCCAAGAAGTAAGATTGGTCTTGATTCTACACCGGACGAAGACACCAGTGGTTTTAAAAAGATTATGAGCCTTGAAGACGCCGCGGCCGCTGTCGATCTTGGAAAAACGATCGTGCAGATCGAGTCTGTGTTTGATTCGATGAAATCCGTTTATAGAAAGATGGATTATAAAAAGCTAGTCGACTTGGGTCCGCGATTAGAGAGTTATTTTAAAAACTCGGAACTGTATCGTGACTATGCCATGATGCTAGCGCGATCTTTTGAATTTACGGGCGAGTATGGCAAATCGTTAGATTATTTTAAAATCGTACTAAATTTTTACGTCGATAGCCCGGATTTTGAAGAAGCCTTGTTTCGTTCAGGTCTTGTGTGTTTGCGAAAAGGTGACTACGCGGACGCACAAAAATATTTTCAACGCCTAGTGCAAATTGATCGCGACAAGTACGACATCACGGGACGCTATTGGTGGTTGCGCACATTGCAATACAACAAAGATCCGCGCGAGCTGGATGAGAAAAATAAATTCGCAAATGATTTTCCATTTTCGTATTACGGTCTGCGCATCAAAGCCGAACTTAACGATGGAAAACTAAAAGCCACTAAAGGCAGCGCGATGCCAGCAATTAGTTGGGCGCTGACGGGGAAATCGGTGGAAGTTTGGGCTCGATTTGTAAAACTCAGTGAACTGGGTTGGGTTCTTGAAGCACAAACTGAAATGCAGAATTTTTCTTGGCCAACAAATCCCTTAAAAGTTTTTTACTTGTCGATGGTTTTATCGCGCGCGGGTTTACATCCATTGACGGTGAAGAATGTAACACCGTTGTTAGAATCCTATAACGAAGTGCGATCGATCGATGCGATCAAAGAGATTTATCCTAAGACGTATTTAAATTTAATCGTGAAAGAAAAAGATAAATACCCTCTGCATGAACACATTATTTTGAGCCTGATACGTCAAGAGAGTTCATTTGGATTAAAAGCCTTGTCGACATCGCAAGCCGCTGGACTAATGCAAATGATTCAACCCACAGCAATGGAAGTCGCTGATCGGCTGAAAATGAAAATCGATTTCCCAGAGGATTTATATCGCCCAGAAATTAACATCCCGATGGGCGTGTTCTATATTCACCAAGTGATAAAAGAAATGAGCTACCACATCCCCTTGGCCCTGGCGGGTTACAACGCAGGACCGCATAAAATCCGAACTTTCATCAATCAGCGGGACATTACGAAGAAAATCTTTGAAACCGGCCAGGACAAAGATTATCCAGGAATGGAGGATTTGTGGATTGATGAGCTACCGTGGGCTGAAACCACGGGATATGTTAAATCTATACTGCGTAACGCCCTGATTTATGAATTAATCGCCAAGGGGGAGTTCCAATATAGACCCGACTTCTGGCGAGATTTTATCCTAAAATAATCCTACAGTTTTTCTGACTAAATAAACTAATTCGCGCGTTGAAATGAGCCTGATTTTTGATAATCTAAGTTTCAACAAAGGATACATATTATATGCAAAGATGGACCCGCAAACTGAGCGTACTGCTTTTGAGTATAGCATTTTTATCTAGCTGTGCTCATACTTCGAACAAAGCAGAAAACAACGCTATTCCGACAGATCCTACCAATGGTCCAGCTACGGCGACTACAAATGTAACCGGTGATGGCAATGCGCCAGCTCCCACATTGGAATCATTCCATTTGCAGGAAGACAAACCGTCGAATGATAAAGTTTCCGAATTTGACGAAATCCCAAGTGAAGTAAACCCATTAGTTGAAAAATGGATTGGCTATTTTCAAGGCAAAGGCCGTGGTCATATGGAGCGCTATTTAGCGCGTTCGGCTCGTTATGAAAAACTAATGAAGAAAGTTTTGCGCGACAATAAATTACCAGAAGATTTATTCTATATCGCTTTGATCGAATCGGGTTTCAGTGCGCGCGCGACGAGCCATGCATCTGCGGTAGGTTACTGGCAATTTATCCGTGGAACGGGTAAACGTTATGGTTTAGAGATCAACAAGTTCGTCGATGAACGTCGCGATCCAGAAATTGCGACTCAAGCCGCAGCTGACTATTTCAAAGCTCTGTATTCCATGTTCGGGTCTTGGTATTTATCAATGGCGTCGTACAACGTAGGTGAAGGCAAAGTTAAACGGGAAATGAACCGTTTGGATACTCGTGATTTCTGGGAAATCGCAAAGAAAAAACGGTTACCTCGGGAAACAGTGAACTATATTCCTAAATACTTAGCAGCCCGTTTGATTGCTAAAGATCCAGATAAATATGGTTTCGGTGAAATCGATTATTTACCACCAATCGAATTCGATACTGTGAAATTGACTGAGCCTTTGAATTTAAGAATCATGTCTGAAAAAATGAGCTTAAATTACGAAGACTTCAAAGCCTTGAATCCAAAATTTAAAGGTGAAATCGCTACATTATCAAATAAAGTATTAAGCATTCGTATTCCCGTTGGAACAACAGACGCTGCGAAACTTGCAGCGAACGAAAGTAAAGTAGATAAAGTTGAATTCGTAGCTGATGCGGGTGACACTCAAGAATACCGCATCCGTCGCGGTGATTCGTTGTACACAATCGCTCGCAAGTTCCGCACGACAGTAGCCTACCTTCGCGACTTAAATGACATCCCTAGAAAGAAGCGTTTGAAAGTGGGATCTCGAATCTCTGTTCCTGATCGCACATCGCGCGTTTCAAAATCGAACTATAAAACACCGGCGCCGTCGACAGCGACCGTTAGCTCAGCAGATAGTAAGGTGGAAAACAAAACATCAGCGTCTCCGACAATGGCAACAGGAACAGCATCTGCTGAAAAAACTGAAGCCACTCTTTCTGTGCAAGATGGAATTTCAAAATTCTACATCGTACAATCGGGCGATTCATTATTCAGCATCGCGATGAAATACAACACAACAGTTGATAGCTTGAAAAAATTAAACGCTATCCGCCGCGGTCGCATTTTAAAAGTGGGCGCAAAAATCCGCCTGCCAGCTGATGTTTCTGATAACAAAGACGATCAGCAAACAAAAAAGAATCAGAACTCTCAAGACTCAACTCAAAAGAAAATCAACAAAGGTAAGCGCCAGATAGCGGTCGCTAGAAACTCGGCTGCAAAAAATTTGGTATCTGTTAAAGCTAAATCTAAAAAAGCAGCGAAGAAAACGTACCATATTGTTAGACGTGGCGAGAATTTAGAAAAAATCGCAGATAGATATTCAATTGATGTCGCGGACATCAGATCAAAAAATAAAATCAGAAACTCGTCAAAGATCCTTGTCGGTCAACGAATCATGATTCCTACAGTGAATTAGAAAAAAAAAGAAGCTAGAAGTCATCCTCATTGATGTTCTTCTAGCTAAGGGGAATGAAACCAATCCATGAATATATTTGAACTTCCTTCCATTTGACACCTCGAATTTCCCTCGGGTACTTACCTTTGGTAGCTGGCAGACAAGGCTTTTACACCGTAGTCCCTCTAGCTTTGCGTCCCTCGCTTTCGCGAAGTTTGCCTTGGGCAAAGAAAGGATAAACTAACGTTTATCAACCTTTAGGAAACCTCCTTTGAAAAATTAGTGGTTATACAAGATCCGTTTGCTTTTGTAGTCCAACTTCCTTGCTGGATATGATCTAAGTCTAGGTTGAAATGGAAAAAATATCCAGTAAAATCAGTAAATGGAAAAAATATCCAGTAAAATCAGTAGTTTGTATCATTCTGATAACTTTGTTGATAGTCGTCTAATCGGTCGACAGTTTTTCGTTTCAGGTTGAAACATTTTTGAATCAAATCGGTTTATTTGCTGAACCAGCTGGAGTTTCTGATGCGGGCAAGCGAGCTTCACCTTCGGTGGCTACAGGCTCACCATTTGACGAAACTAAATTAGTACTTGCAACTGGCTTCGGTGATAGACCGTCTTGTGTGGCGGGTAGGTTGCCCTCATAGACATCTTTATTCATTGCAAAACGCGGTGCTTGTACTTTGGTGTCGCTACATTGATTGTCTTCGCAATCGGCGCGTAAGAATTCAGACATTGCGGTGTCCATGCGTTTTTTTGAGTCACATAGAGCCGAGCGCGTGCTAAGCGATCTTAAATTTAAAAAATTTGGTTAAGAGCGGGATGCTTAAGCTGCGGGTTGCGGTTGCTTGCGGAATTTCTGCACAGTCGTGACCATAAGAAAACAAATCAAGCCAACGATAGCACCTACCATGCCGTCAAATAAAATGCCGACGGCAGCGTTGGTAACTACGTGTTCAGATAGGTAATGGATCCAAGGGAGTCCGTGTGTGAAAATCCCGCCGCCGACTAGGAACATTGCTGCAGTTCCAGCAACGGATAAAAACTTCATCAGGATCGGTGCGAATTTTAGCATGGCCGTACCTAATGTTTTTTTGAATCCCGGTGCTTTTGACTGACTCACTAAATGCAAACCGATATCATCAATTTTTACGATGAACGCAACAAGACCGTAAACTCCGATGGTCATTATGAGAGCGATTCCTGATAGCACGGCGGCTTTTACGCCCAGTGAAGATTCTTGAACTGTGCCCAAAGTGATCGCGATAATTTCCGCCGATAAAATAAAATCTGTGCGTACAGCGCCCGTGATTTTTTCTTTTTCAATTTCAACTAATTTTTCCGGACTCAACGCTAGATGTTCTTTGTGGTTTTCAATGTGTTTCTTTTGATCTTCTTTAGAGTGAAACAGAACATGCCAAACTTTTTCAAATCCTTCGAAACACAAGTACGCTCCACCAATCATTAATAGTGGGGTGACGAGTGAGGGCATAAAAACACTGATGGCTAATGCTGCGGGAACTAAAATGACTTTGTTTAGAAGCGAACCTTTGCAGACCGCCCACACGATAGGTAATTCGCGATCGGCACTAACACCAATAACTTGTTGGGCATTCAGGGCAAGGTCATCGCCTAATACGCCGGATGTTTTTTTTGCGGCGACTTTAGTGAGTACAGACACGTCGTCTAAAACTGTTGCGATATCATCTAGTAACATCAGAAAACTTGAAGCCATAACCGTCCTTTGCTATCCCGATCATAGTGTAGCGGCGGTTATGGCTTCAAGATATATTCTGTCGTCGACCGGTTGCTTAATGGTCCTGATTGCGATGAAAGCCTTGAAGAAATTGAGTTTTTGCTTCTATTAAACCGGACGAAAGTAGTTGGACAATCAAAGGTTTACTCTTGCAGGTTCTTCGTAAACGTAGTGATCCATGTGGCCCATTGTTCTTGGTTCTTCCAGTATATATAGAGAGAGTGTTGCCAATAGCCTTTTTTAGGGCCCGATCGCGTGACAAGGCCCTGTTCCATCGGTTCATTCATATATGAGATCGGCAAGAAGGCGATGCCGTAGCCATCAATAACAGAGCGAACAACAGACGAAATGAAATCTGACTCAATAATTGGGCGGTAGTTATTTTTTGGTAAGCTGCTGAGATAATCTTCGGTCTCATCGCGCAAAATTGTTTTTTTACCTGGCAGAATAATGTTATCTTCGTTGGCTTTATGAACTTGTGATTGAAACATGTTGACGGCCATACTGATTTCTTCAAACAGCGACCAATTTTGAAACTGAGGCATGCGACGATCCGTGATTAAAAGATCGGCTTGAGATAAAATCTCAGCTTCGTCGTCACCTAATTTACTCACCCGAAATAATTCAATTTTTAAATTCGAGTTTCTTTTTTTTTCTGTTTGAAAGGCTGTTTCTAGAAACAGTGACGGTTCAACAGTGGGTGAAACAGCGATTCTTAAATTTTTTGAATTGTCTTTTTCGTTAAAGCGGGAAACCAGCTCATTAGTGCCTTGAAACAATCGTGCCGTTTGTGCATATAGTCGCTGGCCTCGGTCGGTAAGGACGATGTTACGACCCTTTTTTTCTAGTAATTTAAAACCTAGTTGCTGCTCTAAAGTCTTGATTTGAATGCTTAGGGACGGTTGAGACAGTCTTAGATGCTCCGCTGCTTTCGTTACACTGGCAAAGCGGGCGACCTCGTAGAAGTAATATATGTGATTATAGTTAATCATTTTGTTTTAAGCTACCTGACCGTAACATAGAAGTAAATACATTTAAAATTTAAATGATAAGTATATAAATTATATATTTTATTTATGTATTAAAAAGGCAGATTCTACATTCACAGGAGGCAAAATGAAAATTCAAGTTCACTATAAAAATATAGCGATGTCAGAATCCATTAACGATTTTATTAAAGGTGAGTTGCAGACTATGTTTGAAAAGTATCGTGCCCACAACCCAACCGTGGATGTTTATATAGAAAGCATTCGCGCCCGTATGGATAATCGTCATCCTATTTTTTCATGTGAGTTTATCTACAAAACCGCAAGTGACCGATCGACCCAGAAAGTTGTTAGGGAAGGTCGTGACCTCTTTACGCTGATTAGCGATTCTATCTCTGTGGTAGAGCAGCGAATGGGCGAACTGTCAGCACGAAAAGCCGATCACAGACGTTATCAACGTCGTGAAGCTCGGGCGGCTGCCAGAGAATATTAAAATATTTTCACTGATCTCATCAACTCCCCTTTGCGCCCGTTTAGAAAGCTAAACGGGCTTTTTTTATGTTGCTCGTAGAACTCGGGTATGAAAGCATTTTGCTAGGAGTTCCCTGTGACACATGTGCGTACGATTCCCCCGCTTGGGCCAATCAGTGAAAAACTTAATGCGAGCCAATTGAAATGGATCGACTTTACGAAAGCCATTCCGTTTTCCTATACAGAAATCGTGGAATGGAAAGCTTGGGCGGTATTTTTTCGCGCTATGTTGGCGTGGGTATTTTTAGTGTGGTGTGCGCTGACACTGTTTTCAGTTCCATCTTGGTCTTGGTACCATTATCTTTTAGATACGTTGATCTGTGTGGGGATTTTTTGCTGTTACGCCAATCTGTTTGTTTTAGCTCATGACTGTGGGCATTTCTGTTTTTCAAAAAGTAAACTAGCTAACAAAGCCGTCGGGCATTTTATTTTAAGTGTCTTTCATATTGGATTTCATAATTGGAAGATTGTTCATAATTTTCACCACGCATACTCACAAACGATGGGACGTGATACGACGTGGACAAAAGATAAAATGACGGTCGAGACATTTGTGAAAAGTGATCCTAAAACACAGAAGGACTATTTGGTCGCCTATGCAACATTGGTGGGTGTTTTAGTCGGGTATTATTTTGCATGTTTTAACTATTTTTTCTTTGTTCGTTCTTATAAGTTTATCCCTCTAGAAAAATCGCAAAGAAAACAAGTTATGTTTTCAAGCTTCCTAGTTCTGCTGTTTAGCCTAGGTCATATGTATTTATTCTATCAACTCGGCGGTATTTCATTTTATTTAAACTTTCATCTGCTGCCGCTGGCGTTCGGTGCTATTTCTGCCGTGGGTATTCCATTACTGCATCATGCGCATGAAAACGCTGTTTATTTTGACGAGAAAAATTGGACGCCAATGAGAGGGCAAATTCTTGGAACGTATAACTTCCGTGTTCCTTATATCATTGAGCGGGTTTTTAACGATGTGAATTTGCATCTCGTTCATCATATCAGTCCGAAGGTTCCTTGGTACAACTTGCGTAAAGCCCACAATGAACTTAAAGAAAAATTTCCTGATTATGTTTTCGAATATGATCTGACTTGGGATGTAGTTAAAGGAATCTACGCCAATCCTTTGGCCGAATGGGATCCCGAGCTGAATTTATATAAATCAGCTCCAGTGCCAAAATAGTCATAGTGCTTAGTGATGTTTGTGATCCATTTTAGTTTTGGAAAGAGCCAGCGGTAATTCGTAACTAGCTGTATTTCCCTTCTGTCCCTGCCGAGTGGCCTCTATATTAAGAGTGCCTTTCTTTTTTAGATCAAACTTTTTACCTAGATCACAGATAAAAACATCATGTTCTGGTTTACATGGAGTGGAGTTAGCCGTAACGCTTGAATTTTCGGTGCTTGGATTTTTCCACTCGATATCTAAAAGATAGATTTTAATTTGATTGTTTGTAATGGGAACGACCTCGGTATGAAATCCCCCAGGCATTTTGATGAAGCCCCCGTGAGGACCGGCCTTGTCTTCACCATGAGCGTTACCATGTGAGGAGACCGTGAGTGTGAAAACTAGGATGGCGGTAGTAAGTAAGTTTTTAGTCATTTTGTGATCTTAACAGATAAAAACGATTTGGCATCCAATGATTGCTTTATCTGGACCAAAAACGTCACCTCGAAAATTAGATAAATGTAATAACTTCTGTCTTATTTTTTTACACATCAAAATTCAGTAAAAATAGATTAGTATGGCCTTCAATTAAGACAGGAGATTTTAGAATGAACTTAACCTTACAAATTTAGCTAAATTGGCTTTAGGCCTTTTAGTAGTTCTATCGGTGGCGTGTGATAAAAAAAGCGGAGACTCAACTCCTGCGGCAGCCGCTGCGAATTACACTTATGTCAATGGCGCTTGCTACGATACTACGACAAATACACAACAAGCAGCGAATCTATGTGCTAATGTATTAATCAGTGGTGCTTACCGATACGACGGCGTGACTTGTCGTGATTCTGCTGGTAACGCGGTAACTACAACATTATGCACGAACGGTATTTACAGTACGTCAAATACCCAATATCACTTGAACGGAGTTACGTGTGTAGACGTCAACAATAATCCAGTAGCGCAAAGTCTGTGCACGCAAGCCGGTGTCGGCAATGGTTACCAAATTTTAGGTGGAAACTGTATCCAGACATACACAGGTCAGGTAGTGTCTTACTCGTATTGCACAGGTGTAGCTGGTTACAATCCAAATCAATGTAGCGGTATCTTCTTAAAATACTTAGGCTACGGTATGACGTCATACTTATATTGCCAAGGCAGTAACTGCTCTGGTCAAACACTTATTGAATACACGACTGGTGTTCAAAAAGTTTGTCCGTAATATTTTTACTTCAGTATTTACTTAGTTTCTAAAATTAAATAGTTGCCCTTTCCAAAAGCCTCCAAGAAAATATTCTTGGAGGCTTTTTTGTCTGAACATAGTCCAAATTCATTTCCCTGCATGTTTACCCCTTTGAACTTAGGTTTTACAGAACTAAAGAATCGCGTAGTTATGGGTTCGATGCACACGGGTCTTGAAGAAGAAAAAAATGGTTTTCAGCGAATGGCCGATTATTATGCCGAACGCGCCCGTGGTGGTGTTGGCTTAATTCTAACGGGTGGAATTTCACCGAACTTATTTGGACGACTGACTCCGTTTTCATCTCAGCTCACGTACTTCTGGCAACTCAAAAAACATAAAATCGTTACAGAGGGGAAAAATTGCGTTGCAGATTCTGCATGCCGGTCGATACGCTTATCATCCTCTATCTGTTGCGCCGAGTGCGATCAAATCACCAATCACGCCGTTTAAGCCACGAGGCCTGTCTAGTGGTGGAGTTGAGCGCACGATAAAAGATTACGTGAATTGTGCACGCCAAGCTAAAAAGGCCGGCTATGATGGTGTTGAGGTCATGGGCTCTGAAGGTTATCTAATCAACCAATTTATTTCAGCAAAGACAAACAAGCGAAACGATAGTTGGGGTGGTAGTTATGAAAACCGCATGCGTTTTCCAGTTGAAATCGTAAAACGTATTCGCGCTGAAGTCGGCACCAATTTTATTATCATCTATCGTTTGTCGCTGATGGATCTTGTCGACAACGGCAGTGATTGGACTGAAGTTGTTCAACTAGCCAAAGCGATTCAAGCTGCGGGTGCTACAATTATCAATACGGGCATTGGCTGGCATGAGGCCCGCATTCCCACGATCGCGACCATGGTTCCTAGAGCCGCCTTTGTATCGGTGACTGGGCGATTAAAAAAAGAAGTTTCGATTCCGGTGATCACATCCAATCGAATCAACACCCCTCAGAAATTAGAAGAGGTATTAGAAGCCGGATATGCCGATTTAGTTTCGATGGCGCGTCCACTGCTAGCAGATCCTGAATTTGTGGCTAAATCGCGTGCTGGGTTAGATTCTCTAATCAATACATGCATTGGTTGCAATCAAGCCTGCCTAGATCATATTTTCAGAAATAAGACAGCGACGTGTTTAGTAAATCCACGTGCGTGTCACGAAAGCGAGCTGAATTTATCGAAAACTAATTCAGTGAAAAAAATTGCTGTCATTGGCGCGGGTCCTGCGGGGCTGTCATTTGCAACAGCGGCCGCGCAACGCGGACATCAAGTGACGATATTTGATTCTGCTAGCGAAATTGGTGGCCAGTTTAACATGGCTAAAAAAATTCCAGGTAAAGAAGAATTTTACGAAACCCTTCGCTACTTTGGTAATATGATAAAAAAACATAGCGTGGATTTAAAATTAAATAGGCGTGTGTCGGCTCAGCAGTTGGTAGATATGAAGTTTGATCATGTCGTAATTGCCACCGGAGTTAAGCCGCGCATTCCACAAATTCCCGGAATCGATCATCCTAAAGCTGTTTCCTATGTCGATGTCCTTACTGGCAAGGTGACGGTTGGAAAAACCGTTGCTGTTATTGGCGCCGGCGGAATTGGTTTTGATGTGGCCGAGTATCTAACGGAAAAAGATCATAGTTTAAGTGAAAATCCAGCTGAGTTCGCAAAGTACTGGGGAATGGATTTCACAGTGCAGGCTCGCGGTGGGGTAACCGGAGTAGAACGAAAAATTCCAACACCTCCTCGACAAGTATTTCTGCTTCAGCGTAAAGATGGCAAACTGGGTGATGGTTTAGGAAAAACCACCGGCTGGATTCACCGAACGATGCTGAAAGATAAAGACGTTAAAATGCTAAGTTCGGTCATTTATGAAAAAATTGATGATCAGGGTTTGCATATTCGTATTCGTGAAAAGTCTGAAATTTTAAAAGTGGATCATGTAGTGATTTGTGCCGGACAAGAATCTTTGCGTGAATTAGAACAACCGTTGATTCAAGCCGGCATTAAGGTCAATGTTATTGGTGGTGCGGATTTGGCTCAAGAACTAGATGCCAAGCGTGCGATCGATCAGGGATTTCGTTTAGCCGTCAAAATATAAAGCTAAAGTATGGAGTTAAAAATTCAGACGTGTGAACTAGCGCACCCATCCTAGGCGCACCAGAATTTTTAAATCGCCTTATTATATTATGATGTAGGTAGTGGGATGTATTCAGTTTCGCCGGGAACTTGAGGAAACGTGCGATCACCCCAAGCTCGTTTGGCGACTTCAATTTTTTCTTTAGAACTAGAAACCAAATTCCACCACATATATCGTGGTGTCATGAAGGGTTCGCCGCCGACGATGATAAAGTGAGTTCCCTTATCGATTTTAACATCCAGCTCGGCATCTTTTTCAAATACTAACATTTGGAATTTTGTAATTTTATTAGTTCCTGCTCGAGCCGATCCTTCAATAATATAAATAGCCAGTTCAAAGCCGGGAACTTTTAAATTAAAATCAAAATCATTTTTAGCGACAACATCAGCAAAAATGGTAGGCGATGTTGTATTTACGGGAGACTGCAAACCAAAGGCAGAGCCGACGACTAAAGACAGTTTGTAATCACTAGTTTCTAGAGTCGGGATTTGATCTTTTGTGTAGTGCTGGAAATCAGGTTCGCAGTCCTCAAGGTCATCTGGCAAAGCGATCCAAAACTGCAAACCATGCAGGCGGCGCGCTTTTCCTTTTTCGCTTACGTGCGCACGTTCTGAGTGTGAAATGCCTCTACCCGATGTCATCCAGTTAACCGCACCGGGGGTAATCTCGGCCGTGGTTCCTAAGCTATCATGATGAACGATACGGCCTTCATATAAATATGTCAGTGTCGATAGGCCAATATGTGGATGCGGGCGTACATCGGTGTTTTGATCCGGTGCTGTTGTTAGCGGACCCATGTGATCTAAAAATGTAAAAGGACCCACCATGCGTTTAGTTCGGTCAGGTAAAATTCTATGAATAGTTAATCCGCCGCCAAGGTCATGCTCTTTACCATTTAGATGTATCATCGGTGCAATCCTTCCCGCGGCCTAGTTACAATTTGACTCACTCGAGACTATTCTTGATTGCATATGATAAAAAGTAAATCATTTATTGCATAGTGAAAGTGGGATCGTCATACGATGCCTCCTAATATTAAAACTTCAAACGCCTCTGCGAATTTTCCATTCATAGACATTGCGCCTCGATAGGCAGCTAGTCCGCGAACAGCGGTCAGATAGTTTACGTTGTTGGTTTGGCTAGTGTGAAGCTTTAGTGCTTCAATTTTCGTTTCTATATGTTCTGATATATCGTTGATGAAGCGAGCTTCATTGATGGGATTCCACACTTCATAACCAAATACGTTGGCGACGTGATGTGGATTTCCGTGCGCATCTTGATACCAAGGACCTGCCGCGACTGTGATCGCCGCCATCGACAAATCGTGAATTATCCTGTGATCAGGAAAATGATCGGACCTGGCGTGAGTAAATACAGTGAGCGGTTTGATTTCGCGAATGATGGAAGTCAGTCGAGTCTTAGTTTCCTTGCTGATTTGAACAAGGCCATCGGGTTCGCGCAGAAAAATAATTTCCTTAGCACCTAGGCGCCGACCGGAATTGACAGATTCATCTTCACGAATATTTTTAAGATGAGCTTTTGGCCTATCTATCGATCCTTCTTCGCCCGAAGTTACGATGACAAAAACTAATTTATAATCCTGTTCAAAGAGTAGCGCGAGTGTCCCTCCACAACCGATTTCTATATCGTCGGGATGTGTTCCTATAGCGAGAATAGTGCGATTCATCCGACATTCCTTTCGACCACATCAGCAATGATACTTGATGCTGATGGAGATTGATCATGGATCGTTTGATTATCAGGTTTTTTTAGATTGGATTCATCCAGTGTTTCAGTGATAAAACGTTGAGTGGATTCAGCAGTAACGCCGATCAGTTTGACTAAGCCGGAACTAAAACCATCGCGACGTTCTGTTTCGCCTCTGGCAACTAGAACATTCTTTCCAAAATACGCCGCTTCTTCTTGTACGCCGCCAGAATCGGTAACGACGAGTTGAGCCTTCATCAATAACGAAATGAATTCTGGGTAGGGCAGTGGGTTTGTCAGTACAATGTTTTTTTGATTGCCTAATAGTTCCTTGAATGCTTTTTGAACGCTTGGATTGGGATGCATTGGGCATACAAACACAACTTCGGGACGTGACTCTGCCGTGGCTCTGATTCCGGCTAGTGTTTGCGTGATAGATAGGTTGGCTTCACGGCGATGCAAAGTCACAACCACCAAGCTTCGCTGCGTGCCGAGTCCTGTTTCATTTTTGTTTCTATTTTTAATAAGATGAATCGCATCGTGTACGGTAGATCCCGTAATAGTGATCAGGTGTGGAGAAATGCCGTCTTTTATTAGATTTTCTTTTTCCAATTCAGTAGGTGCAAAATGATGTCGCGCCATCGGCGTCACCGATTGACGATTAAATTCTTCAGGGTACGGTGAATTCAATTTGTGGCTGCGTAAACCGGCTTCAACATGATAAAATGGAATTTGCTTATAGAAACTGGATAGAGCTGCTGCAAAACACGTCGTTGTATCCCCATGGGCCAGAACTAAATCGGGGCAATGGTGATTAAAGTGATTTTCTAATTTTACAAGAAGGCGCGCAGTGAGGCGAGTCAATGATTGCCCAGGTCGCATTACATTTAAATCAAGGTCGGCTCGTACATTGAAGGCGCTCAGGGCTTGGCCAAAGTAGCTCCCGATGTTGTCCTGTAGATATTAGTTTTACGGAATCGCCTAAGCGTTCTTTTAAAGCTAAATACACCGGCGCCATTTTTATCGCTTCCGGTCTGGTTCCAATAATAATAGATACTATTTTCATTTGTCCTCCTCAAGGCTTGGTTGTTGTGCCTCAATTTTAAGTTGAATAAAAGCGACATATAGTTGATTTTATGTGAACTATGGAAACAGATCGTTTAAAGTACTTTTGCTTGATTGTAGACACTGGTAGCCTAACCAAAGCGGCTGAGGTGTTAGGCGTATCGCACAGCGGGCTCTCGAAAGCCATGTCAGTTTTACAAGATGAATTAGGTTTTAAAATTTTAATTCCGAAGGGACGCGGACTTGAACTGACAGAGAAAGGTCGCGAGTTGTATGAAAACGGTCGCAAGATTTTAGAGATGGTAAATGGTCTAAAACAAAACAAAGCATTTTCCTCAAACAGTGCACGCATCGCCTTACCCGAATCATTGGCGTTAGCCACTGCCGAAAGTATCACAACCGAAATTAAAGAGGGCATCACCGTCGATGACTTGGACTCGGGAGAAATTGAAGCCCGCATCCTTGACAGACGAATTGACTTTGGTTTCACGTTTGTACCATTTCCCGATAAGAATTTGGATCATTTTAAAATAGCTAGTATTCATTTGGCCTCATTCGCCAATGTAAATGCATTTCGCGGCAAAGACTCAGAAATGATTCCTTATGTGATCCCATCATCAGAATTAAAAGAAAATCCACTCAGTTTAAAAATTCGTGATGGATGGAATTCAACTTTGACTCGGCAGACACCCTTTCGGGCGAATAGCTTGTCGATTGCTTTAAAAATGGTTCAAGCCGGAGAGTGTGCGATCTATGCGCCAAAATTTTTGGTGAATCAATTAAATGCCCGTCTTCATAAAGACTATCAATTGGCGGAATTAGATTTATCGTCAGCTCGGAAAATTAAAGAACGTAGTCAGCGAGATGTGTTTTTTGTTAAGCGAGCCAGTGAAGATGAATCGAAAATCATGAAACGAGTGGTCAAAGTCATTCGTCAGATTTGTAAAGACTAATTAGCAACAAATGGAAAAAGAATAGCGCGAGGTGGACATGGAAGAAATTCAAAAAACAGTTTCATATTTAAAATCT
Source organism: Bdellovibrio sp. 28-41-41 (assembly GCA_002256935.1). GTDB lineage: Bacteria > Bdellovibrionota > Bdellovibrionia > Bdellovibrionales > Bdellovibrionaceae > UBA2316. The sequence continues at coordinate 15,848 of NCGL01000053.1, read as the reverse complement.
AGAGAGTCGCTAATAGCCCTGTCGCAAGATCCCTACTGGCCCAAATGGAATGGACCATGGTTGCATATGCTGACGTTGCACGAAATGGGCGCGTCGGATTTAATTCCCAAAGAAATTATTCCGACCTTCATAGATTCTTTGAATCGATTGCCTCTAAAAATATTTCCTATTCAGCCGGTCGATTACCCACCAGGATTAGATCCTTATCGCGGTAGTGCCTGCCACTGTCAGATTGGTACTGTTTATCAAGTGCTTTCAAAATGCGGAGTTGATGTAGATACTCAGCTGCCGTGGATGCGGTCCTGGATTTTAAATTATCAAATGCCTGATGGTGGCTATAGCTGTGACAATAATGCCTACTTAGTTAAAGATGAAATTCCAAGCTCAATGGTGGGACTGATTTCAGTATTTGAAGCGTTGTTGATCTGTACTCCAAGGTCTTGGACTAAAGACGAAAAAGCGGTACTAGATAAAGGAGCCGCGTTTTTAATCGAACGTAAATTAATCAATGGATCTACTACCGAGTACAACAAAAGCGAACGTGAGAGTGCCAAGAAATGGGCGGATTTGTGTTTTCCAAGATTTTATCACTACGATATATTGCGCGGATTAAACGCGATTACGTTATGGGCCGAAAAAACGGGCAGTCATTTGCCGGAGTCGGCAATTAAAGAGGCCAAGACGTTAATTGCGGATCAAGCTGTGAATGGACAATTAAAGCAACGTCGAAGAATTTATGAAAACGCGAATACGTTTTTCGTAGATGAAAATAACGAATGGTCAAAGCAGCGTCGACCAGCCGCGATCTTTCCATTAGTTGAATCGGTTAACCAGCCCAACCAATATTCACCCTACTTGTCGCAGCAATGGCGCCAGGTTCAAGATCGTCTAGCCAGAATAAAACTCACTTAATTATTCTAAACGTTAAATTAATTCGGGGATTGATCGGCTTAGTTAGTTTTGGAATGCTATGATACCAGTGATGCTGAGTTGATCCTTGCATTATCAAACAACTGCCATCACTCAGCGGAATTATTTTTTTCAGCTTCGAATCATCAGCATGCCGAAAATGAAACGTGCGAGTGGCACCAAAACTGACTGATGCAATAACTGGATTGGGTCCTAGTTCTTTTTCATTATCCCGATGCCAACCCATGCTGTCGCTTTCATTTCTATATTGATTCAGCAGAACGCTGTTGAAAGAAACTTCGGAAAAGGATTCCACACGGGTTTTAATTTCATTCAGAACTGGCGTCCACGGCAACGGCTGCATCGATATGCCAGAATAGCGAATGACTTTGTTTTCATCGCCGTACCACGCCGTCAGACGCGGTTGCATGATTTGTTTTCCAAATAGAACAATGGGCTCATGACGCCATTTAATTTCTTCTTTCAGTGATCTGAAAAACTGCTGACTTTCCGCTAGCGAAAATAAATCAGGCTTGTAAAAAACTTCGCCGTCTTTCGGCAGGATATTGATCACAGCGATCCAGTTTGCTCGAGTCGCAGAAGTTTTTCTTTAATTGACAGGCCACCAGCGTATCCACCCAATGTTCCGTTAGCGGCTATGACTCGGTGGCAAGGGACGATCAAACTCAGTGGATTGCGGCCATTAGCAGTACCAACCGCGCGAACGGCTTTATCATTTTTTATTTTCTTAGCAATGTCGCTGTAGGAATATGTTTTTCCATAAGGGATTTTACTTAATTCCTTCCAGACCTGTTTTTGAAAACTGGTGCCTTGAACATCCAAAGGTAAATCAAATGATTTTCGTTGTCCGTCTAAATATTGCTCGAGCTGAGTTTGTGCCTCGTCTAAGATTTCGACGGCGCGACCTTGATGTTGCTTGTTTCTATATGGGGTCGCCGTTTCTTTCCAGAAAACACCATGAAGTCCCTTGTCTGAAGCAACCAAATACATCGGCCCAATTTTAGATTTCATTTTAACTTGGATCGCTGACATTTAGGACTCCTTTTTTCTTGTTCTTAGTTAAGCTATGCGAATATGTTCGCCAAAATAGCGCAGCGACGTAACCACGCCATGGACTCATTTGCTGGATGATTTCTTTTGGATGCAGATCTAAAGCACGCGCCAAAATTAAATCGGTTTCAGGAAATGTATCTGTATGGCGCAAAACTTTTAATGCCATGTAATTCGCTGTCCATGGGCCAATACCTTTGATGGACATCACTTGGTTCAGGAATTCATCGACATCCTGGGTGGCTTCCAGTGAAATCGATTTGTTGGCTACGGCTTTTGCAAAATCGGCCAAAGTTTGTTTTCGTATTCGTGTTGTTTTTAATTTTTCTAAATCGGCGATCGCGAGTTCTTTAGGCGTCGGAAATAACTTTACATTTTTTCCATTTACGATGTAGCCAGATTTGCTGCCGGCAATTTCAATCAGATCGTGAACTAGCGCCTGACCTTGTTCGACGCTGACCAGCTGACCTAAAATAGAACTTACTGCGATTTCAAATGGATCCCATCCAGACGGCAGGCGTATGCCAGGGTATTTCAAAAGCAATTTCTTAATTTGCGAATTTGTTTCTAGTTGGTTCGCGATGACAACAGGATCCGAGTTCAAATCGAACAAGTGACGAACTTTTGAAATAATCGAATGAATCATCGATGTATCTGGAAAAGCTATATTAACGATCAATTGAGCATTGGCTTCATCATTAGCAATTCCGATTTTTCCTGTTTTTCCGTTCATCGCGATCAATCGATACATTTTATTGTTTTCAAACCATTCGAGATCGCCGATACGGTGACGTTTGTAATTAGCTAGCAATCCTTCAAAGTCAAATGGCGGGCGATAGGGAATGGAAATTCTTATACCATCGTCATCTGTAATTTTATTTCTACGAATCAGTCGCGGCGCCTTTTTGAATCGTTCTTTAAAGGCATCATTAAATCGTCGAATAGAACTGAATCCCGAGGCAAACGCAATTTGAGTGATCGGTAGTGATGTTTCCGTAATTAATTTACGTGCTAGGTTCAATCGATTTTCAAAAGAGATTTGTTTTGGCGTTTTGCCAATTTCATCTTGAAATAGGCGTCGCAAGTGCCGGGCAGAAACTCCAAATAACGAGGCGAATTTGTCCTCATCAAAATCCAAAGATTCTTGCGCATTTAAAACCTTGATGGCGCGCTGGATAACCGCCGATTTTCCAATCCAGGCCGGTGATTGGGGCGCGCTTTCCGGGCGACATCGCAAACACGGGCGATAGCCCGCTTTTTCAGCTTCAAAATGGGTCGCGTAAAATTCTACGTTTTCTTTTTTAGGTTTTGCGGGGCAGATCGGACGGCAGTATATGCCCGTGGTTTTTACGCCAACAAAAAACTTACCATCAAATCGATGATCACGTGTTAATAGGGCTTGGTAATAGATATCCCGCTGCTTCATGAAATCACTATAGCTGAAAATAAACCAATTTACTGGCTATTTTCGGACATTATCATTTGCGTTAAGATCCCGCCGGCTTAAGAACTTTATGGTTCCCAGGCTTCCACTATTTGCTGGGACATAAACGTAGCTGAGGAGTATTTACGAACGGTGATACCGTTTTTCACCAACTATTTGAACCGGAATCATCAAGGTTGGGGTCGAACTGACTTTCAGCAGGGTAGTTCAGATACTTTATTTAATAGCGTCCGTAATATTTTATTCGCTCTGCCAGAAGAAACTATTATTTATCCAGGCCATGATTATAAAGGACATACTTCGTCCTCCATAGGAGAAGAGAAGAAGTTTAATTCACGATTGAAGCCGTTCCTGCTAATATGGCCTGCGGAAAGAAAAATTAATATGAATCCCGACGGCTCCGTTCTTGCTTTAACCAAATCGAGGAGGCTGACATGAAATTATCTCAAGACCAAAAACAAACTTTGCAAGGAGCCGCGCTGGTCATTGGCGCTAACCTTATTAGTCGGGGTTTAACTAAGGTAGCCGTCGGTGAAAAGGATCCAGGCGAAGACGTTAAAAAAAACTATGAAAAATTAGAAAAGCCTGATTGGAAAATACCAACATGGCTGTTTGGTCCAGCTTGGTTGTCGATCAACATTGCACAAGCCTACGGAACTAATAAATTATGGCATCAGCCTTCGTCGCCTCAGCGAACAACCGCCCTGGGTGTTCATGCTATAACATGGGCGTTGTTTGTATCATGGAGTCCTGGTTCATTAGCATTGAAGAGTCAAAAACGTAGCGCCGTTCTGACATTTCTGACAACAGCGGCTGCTGGTGCGTGTGTTTATTTTGGAAGTAAAGTCGATAGAAAAATTGGTTTGGCTTATGTACCGATGACGATTTGGGGACTGTACGCATCGGCACAGTCCGCTTGGATGGCAAAACACAATAGCTAATTATGCCGGTTTTGCAGCTGGTAAGCTAACACGTTGATTGATCAGGTAAATAGCGATCGAAGTCGCAATCGTTGTGATGACCATGATGTAACCAAGGGTATCGAAGTGTTCTAAAAATCCATCAGTACCTTCAACCACAATGAGTCCGGCCACTAGCGAAGCCACACCACCTGATATTTGCTGAAGAGAAGCACTGATCGCCATAAATGCTCCACGATTTTCTGGAGTTGGAATAGCGGACATCAATGCTTGTGATGGAATCATGCGCGAGAAAATCCTTATAAACATAATCGTATTGACATCAACGACTGCGTAAATGGGTGTAATGCTCAAGTTTGTATAAATAACAAATACCAACTGCAAAGTCGGCTTCAGAAATTTATGCGAATGATTTAGATCCCGCCAGCAAAAGGGATTTTTGGAACATGGGTCAGGAAATATGGCCGATGTGTTTATGGAGTAAAATCTCAATTCAAATTAGCTGTATTTGAACAGGGAAATAGACGGAACGAAATTTGAGTTAAGGCAGTATGAACGTCAATACAGGCTATCGCCTGAAAGGATTTGTTATGAAAAAAATGAAAGCATTTGTTGATGATGTAAACGGACGAGTAGCCGTACCTATATTACTATATTTAATGGGTGTTCCAGGTGTAGTCGTATTGCTTCTTTGGGCGTTCTTCTTTAGAGGCAAATAAGTTATACAAAAACTAGACACCAACGGACAGGGTGCGACGGCAATTGAAACAATAAATGGAAATCTTATTTTCCTTTGCCGTTATCAAACTCTCTTTTAAGTCTTCTTGGCATTGTGGGCATTTAACTTGAGACATATCAAATAAGTAAACTTTGTTATACTGTCTGACAGCGGCGGCCACGGAAGCGATCACCAGAGCCGGCACGAGCACAAAGTGGAATACGGGTATCAAGATAGAAACCATAGCGGCGCCTAAAACGATACCGAATGTTTTCATCGACTTTCTGAAACGCTCGGGTTGAGAAAGTTGAGTCACTGGGATACTCACGCTGGACAGTTTTTTCCATTTAGTTTGTTTATTCCGCTTGCTCATAAATATTATCGTGGTTTAAATCGACATGGTAATTTATGGTTGTACGTGAATCCAGGCACTGGCTATTGGGGTCCCGCCAGCCGATTTGGTGTTGCGCCCGAAATTACGCTCACAAAACTAACTAACAGGTAGGAACGATGGCCGCAAAACCTCAAATTGATCAGCTGATGAAAATGGTAAAAGCCAAAGATGACGTTTAAGATATTTTTTGTTGCAACCATCTTGATTTTAAATACGGGCTGTTTTTCGATGTTAATTAGAAAAGGCGAGAACGAGTCTGAAGTCTATTGGACAAAGTTAAAAGAAAAAAATGAGGAGATGGCGAAGCTCAACCCGGGCAAAGATTTAAAAACCTCAATAGAGCAATGCGGGCAAAAGCCAACAAAGTATATTCAACGACTATGCTATTCTAATCTGTTTGAAAAAAATGAAGATACGAAACTATGTAAAGGCATGATTGGAAACTCGATTGCTCAGTACGTGTGTTACTTTGAAATAATAAAAGACAAACGATTAAAACGATCCGAAGTAAAATCATTTTGTCCCGACAAAATGTGTCTGGCCGTTTTTGCCTATCGACATTACGGAACCGACGGTGCTGAATCAGAATTTCTGCCTTACCGCGAACAAGCTCGTCAGATCGAAAACGAAATGTCCTATTCGCTGCCACCAACGACCGCTCCACCACCAACCCGTGGCTTAGAGTTTCATGAAGTTCTACATGCGGAACTTCGTACCAATCGCGCGTTTGGTGTTGGCTATGATTTGAATTTCAAATACGACGGCAATGAAATACCCAGCATAGGGCTCGGCTACTATAATTTGGCAGAGAAAATATATTTTGTTGATGTCGTCGTGTCGGGTGTGCAAAAACCAGTGGCGGCCAGACTGGCATTAGGTGCCGAGTTCAAAGACGACTACCAAGCTCGGTATCATTTATTGTATGCCTTAGGCCTAGGAGTTAGATCCGGAGGATTTGCCCCTTTGCTTGAACTCAGCAGTGATTTTAGAAATGATCATCAGTTAGTATTAGGTTTTATGCTTTTATTTCAACCGGCTAGGAAAAACTAAAATGGAAACGGTAATAAAAAAAGATCAATTTCGTGAGATGCCTTGGAAAAATGGATTGGGATCAACGCAGGAAATAGATATTGTTCCTTCTCACACAGACTTCACCAAGGGTGAATTTCAGTGGCGGCTGAGCAGTGCTGTTATCAAAACAGCCAACACCTTTTCACCATTTCCCGGATATGATCGGTTGTTGGTGGTCCTAAGCGGTCAGGGATTGAAACTGAATGGCTCGGTGTTACTTCCCCTTGTCGTTCACGCATTTTCAGGTGAAGAAAAAATCGAATGCACGCTCGTCGACGGCGATGTTGTTGATATGGGAATCATATACAAGCGTGATCAATATCGCTGCGATATGGAGATCATAAGTGTAAATCAAAATACAAAGTTGTTTTTTTGCGACGGTGTTCACTATATCAAAAGTATTTCCGACGGAATTACTATTGATGGAATCAGGCTAAAAGCGGAAGAAGTCCTTAAGATCGAAGGCAGCGAAATTGCGGATGTTGAGGTTGCCGATAGTCCTAAGCTGATTTTGAAAATTTCAGTTCATTTGAGATAAAATCAGCGATGATTGCATTTCAAAATAACGCCGCCAAAAAAATCAGCGCGGCGTTATTTTATTTAAGTTTTAGAGTTATCTGGTTCAAGATTTACGGTGCCGCCTGCACGTGCTTCTTTAACAACACGTACGCGATCAGCTGGAGTTTTATTCTCGGCTAAATACTTGCGAGTGGCTTCCGGTAATGATTTCCACATTTTTAAAGCTATAAATACGGACATCATACCAAACGGAACCAAGAACGCAGGCCATGCATGCCAGCTTTCAGGTTTTTCAGTTAATAAATTACCAAGAACTAAAGATTGTAAGCCCGTTCCCAAATATACAAAACCATCCGTAATGCCCGATGCGGTTGCTGTCATTTTGCGACCACCGAAATCAGCGGCAGCAGTGCCCGACATTAACGAGTGAACCGAGATTGATAATAGACCTAATAGAACTGCGCACGTACCCACTATAAGCGGAGATGTTAACAAATTAAAATACATAGTCGATGCGATGATCGTGATTAAGGTACCAGCGATAACGACGGGAGGCCCGCGACGAGATTGGAATACTTTATCAGAAATATGACCTGCAGCAAAGCCACCAGCAATACCTGTTAAGCATAGAATTAAGCCCCAGTTGTCGTGGAAAAATTCTGCGCCTACCTGCGGAACGACTTTACCGAATTTGAAATACCACTGCATTACACCATTGCGAATAACACCCGTAGTGAACTCAATGGCCGCTACCATCATTATGATTGGATTAGAAAATACTTTTTTAAGCATTTCTGTTTTAGTTAATTCGATGTGCATTAAGCCAGATGAGGCATCTGCCGTATCGAAATCGTGATGACCGGCTTGAGACGGCATATCTTTAACTAAGATAGCATCCATTATAAACCAGAATAAAAGCAACAAAGCAGGGATAAAGAAGACAAACCAAACAGAATCGACGCCGTTGTTCACTGAACCTAATGTTGTATGGAATAGATTAGAAAGGAAGCCAGGGTTTTTTGGATTAGCACTGGCGGAGTCGGCAATTTTCGAATTCAAATCGAATGCGAAGTAGATACCGACAGAGATCAACGTTCCAAAGATCGCGCCGAAGATGCCGCGTTCGCGTACGTGAAACCAGTAGGCTTTATTTTTTATGATCGAAACCGCACCGTAGCTTTGGAAGAACATGTTTATAGAATAAAGAATTGATAACGCCACCGTCATATTCATGTCCAGCTGGCCGTTTAGAAAAAGGTAAACAACTATACCCATTGCGACGTTGGCGATAGAAGATCCGCCCGTGGCTAGTAGCATACCTTTTTTGCTGCCCCATTTATCAACCAGGGGACCATTTAATAGAAATGAAAAACCATAAGTGATAGTTCCGGCGGCAAAGATCGTACCGAAGCTTGCGATGGACATTTTAGAACCTAAGGCATTGCTGGCTACGTTTATATTGTATCGAGCCATGTAAAGGAAGGCGTAACTCATACCCAGAGGGAACCAATTTAGAAATCGTCGAACCATGAACGGTGATGCATGGGCCATCGGGTTGTATTTAAAGTACAGAATAATTACTGCTAGTAGGGTTAACAGAACCGACGCTGCTGCCATGGTTGCTCCATATGATAGAAGGTTTCTCGAGGGGGTTTCTAACTCAACGGCCTTAGTATGTCCAGTGTCCTAACAGAATCTTCACGATTGCGTTGGCCAAGACGACTTTACAAGAAAAGTTGAAAATATTGCCGTATAAATAGGCGTTCAATGGGGAGGAAATCGAGCCTCTGAGGCCGTTTTGATCTAAAATCTGGCTTTTTATAAGTTTCAAGAATACATAGGCCAAGTCTACCGATAGGAGAGTCCCAAATGATTGAACAAAGACTGATTGAAATGGAAACACGGTTTCTTTATCAAGAGGACACTATCGAACAACTCAACCAAGTCGTCTGTGCTCAGCAAGATGAGATTCGACAATTGAAAGCGACTCTAGATGTCGTAAGTAAAAATCTAAAGCAGCTTTTTGAACACACTAGTGACATCCGTCCCCACGAAAAACCACCTCATTACTAAGCCAGCCGCCGTGCGACTCAGCCGGGTTTTCACAAGTGCTTGAACAGCAAAAAAAAATAAGTTACAAATTTGTTTGGTTCTTTCAACAACATCAAAGAGGAAACATGACTAAATTTGTATTTTTATTGGCAATGGGTTTAATGATTGGCTGTTCAAACGCTTCTAAAAAAGCGTCAACGGAAACAGCAACAGGTCCTTCAACTGTGACGACACCTGCTACAACAACAGCGGCTGCGACAGTAGAAACTAAAAAAGAAGACACTAAAAAATCTAAAACAAAATCAGCGGCTACTAAAACTGCTGGCGATGCAAAAACTGCGGCTGAAGTGACGTGCACGTCTAAACAAGAAGTACGCAAACTTTCAATCAAAGCTAAAGATCAAGGTTGTGAGCTTGAGTACACTAAAGGTGGTCAACCCACTTCAGTAGCGAGCCAAGTTGCTGGTCAAGCCAAATGCGAAGAAGTATCAACACGTATCAAAGAAAAATTAGTCGCTGCTGGATACACTTGCGAATAGTTTAGTTCTAATTTTCCACTAAAATTGCACAAAATTTGCAATTGAAGTAGGTAGTACTTGTAATCGTTTTTTCCGGGGTGATGTGTTCTATATTGCCCCGAAAAATCGATCCATCTGTCCTCAAAAATTGAAAAACTTGCCTGTTTAATTTCGCTCACTAATATCCAATTATTGGAAACATCTAAAATGGTTGGTCTATTCAAACTATTCAATTTAAGTTGCGGCGATTTAAAATAGTTTTATAAAACTAAAACTTTGGACACGGATCATAGCCGTTTGCGGCCCGTTAGGTAAAAAGAGCCATGCGGTAAACAGAATTTGTTCGCTGTAGTATTTGTAAACATTTTTTTACACTCAAGTTCAATTGCATAGATCTAGTTGCGGTATAGGGATGGCATAGATGACTCCTGTAAAACTAAACCGCAACTATTAACTGTCAAAAAAGTATACGATTTTGAGGATGGCCCATGAAAAAGATGATTCTTTCGTCATTAATTATGTCTGTAAGTGTGTTGAGCTTAATTTCTTGTAACGACAAGGGCAGTGATGCTCCCGTAGCGTTTCAAGATAGAGTTCCAGAGAAATTAACATTCTCAGCACCTGCTCAAGGTGAAATGCCATCGGATGCTCAATTAAAAGAAATCCAAGCTACCTTTCAAAATCAAAACAAAATGATGCTTCCTCCGGGTGAACTAATGTACCCAGACGATTTAACGGCGTCTGAAGTTTCTAAAAAAGAAGCGCAGTTAAAAATCGAAGATCCTAATTCGTATAACATGTTAAAAGAAATCCAAGCAAATTGTACGGCATCACTTCCAGTTAATAGCAATAACTTTCCAAAAGAAGGTCAGACAGTAGAGGTAAAAGCCGGCGATATTTATACTATCGATATAAAAGCTAACGTGACATCAAAATCAGGCGCGTGTCCAATGACATCTAAAGGCGAAATGAACGGTAAGATCATTGTGGAAGAATACGAAAGAGACTCTCAAAAAATTAAAAAATTGGGCATGTCGATGGGCGCTGGTGCAAAGGTAGAATACTTAGTTACTAAACCGGAATACCAAAAATTATTAAATGCTCGTGGTATGATCGTAGATACAAATATTTCTGGTTTAACTTCAGTGGTAGAACCAAATCAAAAAATGTATGTAACAGCTAACTTAACCGGCAGCTATGTTACTTTAGATAAACAAATTGATTACACAACAACATTTGAAGTTGCTAGTAAATCAACGGTTAATGGTTCTGCATCAAAATCGGAACTAGTAGCTAAAGCTGAGTTGAAGTTCCCAAACTTCAGAGTTTCAATTGTGACTCACACTATTTCAGAAGGTAACATAACGACTCTTTCTGAAGTTTATTTAAACGGTAATAAATTAAACGCTAATCAACAGCAAAAGATTTTGAACCGTGAAATTCCAGGTATCGGCGTTTCGGAACAAAGCAAATTATTAAACGCGCTTAAATAACCGATGGCTTTAGAATTTAAATGAAAAAAAGAATAGCCGGGGCACAAGGCACCCCGACTAAGAAAGCGATACTCAATTAATTATCGAACAACAGTGCCTTTTGGGGCTTCAGGTGAAACTGAAGTTCCTGGTTCCTGAATTCCCGTTGGTGACGGTATCATTTTGAACCTCGGATCAACAATTACGCCTTCATTGTTAATTGTATCCGACTGTGGTGATAGAACCGTACTGTCAGGAGAGCTCATCCTTGAATTTGTAGGTGCATAATCCATCGCCGGTGCTGTTTGCATCGCTGCAGATGTTCTGTCTACTGGAGTTGTTACCGGGGCATTCACTCGTTCTGATTTAACAACACTTTCTGTTTTATTAGTGCTGAACGCAAATATTAATAGCACAGCCAAAGCTGCCGCTATCGCCCAGTAAAAACCTTTGTCGTATTCCCTGGGTGTTACATCCGGTGTTGTTTGTCCCATTATTGTAGTAGCCATAACACATCCTTTCGAGTGGGGGGTTAGGATTCACACAATTTGGGTTTGCAAAATAGGGGCAACTTGCTATTCAGCAAGAAAATGAACTGCGGGTAAAGTAGATTGCATTTCAGTGTAGCAGAATATTTTTTCGCGAGTTCGTATGGGTCAAATATCTTCAGCCCAGGCACATCTGTGACCCGCTGATATTTTTGTAATAACTTCGTGTTCGTCGCCTTTGAACTCAGTTAAATTCATCATGGAGAGGCTCAAATTCTTTGCAGGACAACAGAGATGGTCATCCGATCTTCAATTGGGTTTCGACTCAATTCCATATTTTGCGAGATGAACAGCTGTGACTTATAAAGTTTGGTCTGCTCTCACTGACCTTGGGGATAGGAAATTAGATAATTGTGATTTATTAAGGAATAAAGTATTACTTGGGAAGTGTACCAACATCAGTTGGTTGTTTAGCAACTCTATTGACCCTCAAGATCTATATAGGCTTTTAAAATATCACGACGAGCAATAATGCCGACGACATGTTGAGTGTCATCCATGACCAGCAGTTGGCGAAGACCATTATCCAAAAACAATTTAAAGATATCGACGAATAGAGTATCTGGTTTGACACTGATAATTTCTGATTTTTTAGGAAGGCGATTTAACGATTCATTGAGGGTAACTCCAGTTCCATCGAGTGCACCGATTTGCATTAGATCTAGTTCGCTGACTAAGCTAACCAATTGTCCTAAATGATCAACGAGTGGAGCCCCACTTAATTTATAAACCATCAAGAACCGTATGGCATCACGAACAGTCATCGTTAAAGTCATTATCTTCACCGGTGATGACATTATTTCTTGAGCTTGTTTGTGTTTGACCGAGATTTTATTTTTCATAGTCTGCTGACCTTATTATACCTGGGATAGAATCAAACGCAAAAAGCTTTGTCTCATTTTGAGATTGGGTGCGTGGCTTATCAGGGCATTTGACTAGGATAGATTTGACGTCCCTTGTCCGACAAGCTGGTGTGATGAAAATGTGGGTGTTTTTTCTATTTCTAGTCGTTGTTTGTGTGTCATGCACAATGAAGCCAATCCGTGACCGGGATCCCTCGTCTTCGAATGAGGATATTTTTTCAGAGGGAAATCGGTATCGGGTTTATTTTAACCGGCTTCCTATCGATCAGCGGGAGTCGCATATCATCGATATACCTACTTACAATTCTCTTTCCACGGCGTGCCCACAATATTTAGACACGATTCCAGAAGATCGATTTTCTATTTTGATTCCGAAGTTAAATCGACCCTTTCGATTTGTAAGTTCGTCAAATGCAGAAGGAAATATTGTTATTGCCGGTAACTTGAATGATATGAAAGAGTTCTTTTGTTTGATGACGGCCATGGGTGAAGCCGAAGAGGCCGCTAATTTATCTAAAGCCGATCGAACAGAGTTAGTTTTAAAAATCGCTCGCCTAGCTAACGCCGACTTTAAAGCCATGGAAGTAATGATCGGGACCTGGTCGGGCAATAAAACAACTCTGGCGGCGGCTCAAGCCATTATACATCATGCTCAATTTGATCTATTCATTGCTAAAGATATGATGGGCGCACTTTTTAGATCTAATAATGATCGCCAAGAAAAAGTGAAAATACTAAAGGAACTGATGGCCACCAGTCAGTTCGAACAGAACTCCTTGGAATTATCTAAAGTATTTTTCCGCGAAAATACACTTTTCGTTACTGCGGAGGAGCGACTAGTTTTGACCGATTTATTTTTGAATAAAGCATATAAAATCGATAAAGCTACATTGCTGAATTTTATGCTATCTAGCACCGACCCGAACTATGATTATCGCGCGGCTTATCAAAGATTTGCCACGGGCGGAAGTATTGATGATCAGTTTAACGTGCTCAGTAAAATGCTAAACTCGAGAGCGCGGCTGTCGAATACGGATGAGCTTATTTTAGGCCTTTGGGAAAAGGCTACGGTATTAGCCACGCAGGATGCAATTGCAAAATATGTAGTAGGCGATATCTCATCATCAAAAATATTAAAAAATGAAACTCATTTTAAAATTATTTCTGAGCGCCTGGCGGGCGGCCCATATTCCGGAAAATACATCGGCGCCGTTTTACGAGAAATATTTGGATCCGGAAAGTTTACGGCGGCCCAGAGACTTGCCATAGCGAAATTAATTTCAAGGCAGGACATAGTCGATCTAGAAGTGGCTCGACTTTATTTGCCAGCACTAATATCTTTGCAAAAAGAAGGTCTTGCATCCGGTGTGGAGTTTTCTGAATCGACCATTCGAACAACAAAGCACTTTGTGGACAATGAGGAAATTATAAGAATGTTTTCCCGATTCTTATTAAGTATAAATGATACCAAATTTAAAAATGCATTGGTAATCAAACTACTGCCGCAGATTCCCTTTGATGATGCTTTTATTAACGAGTTCCTTAGGAATTTGTCGGGCCTGGGTGACGGCGCAAGGTATTCGCTTGTCGAGAAGATCTTGGAGGGCCCTCAATTAACAGATAAAAGTTTAGAGAGCGTAGTAGGCACTATCAGAGGAGCCTTTCAGTTAAGTGATACTGATAAAAAAATTCTAAACCTAGTTTTAAAGCACCCGAAGCTGACTCCGGAATTATCTACTCAAATAAACAAGAGACTGAATCCTGTCTTTGAGTACGTGCAGGATCCCGGTGGCCACTGATGTCAATCAGTAGATTGTCAAACAATATCAAATACTTGTCATTGCTTTAAAATATTCACTTGTGAGAATATTCCAATTAAGGTATATTGTTTTTTAAACAGGGGGCAACACTGGGTGCAGCGATGAATCTTTCAGACTCAAGAACTTTAAGTGCCTTAGGAGAGCCTAATCGCATGGCGATAGTTGAGTTGCTACGCGATGGTGAACTGACAGTCGGCGAAATTGCGGGGCGATTAGAAATTCGTCAGCCGCAGGCATCAAAGCATTTGAAAATTTTGGCTGATAACGGAATTTTAGAAATGAAAGCCGAAGCCAATCGTCGCATTTATAAACTGCGAGCAGAACCATTTCAGTCGCTAGAGACATGGGTGAAATCGTTCGAAAAAATTATGGGCGAGCGCTACGATAAATTAGATGAATATCTACAAGAAATGAAAAAAGTAGAGAAAAAGAAAACTAAGAATAATAAAAGAGGTTAAAGCAAAAAGTAAAGCTAAACGACAAGGAGAAACACGATGCCAAATCCAAAAATGACTTCAAGAGTAGAAAATGAACGTACACTTGTATTGGAAAGAACGTTTGATGCGCCACAGGCCATGGTATTTAAAGCGTACAGTAAAGCTGAACACTTAAAATATTGGTGGGGACCGCGTGGCTGGGATGTAATCCATTGTACGGTGGATTTTCGCCCAGGTGGTGTGTGGCACTACTGCATGAAATGTATGGATAAAAATCAAGGCCAGTACTTCGGAATGGAAGCTTGGGGTAAAGGAATATACAAACAAATATTTGAGCCAAAGAAAATCATTTACACTGACTTCTTTTCTGATGCTGAAGGAAATTCCAATATGGAAATGCCGTCTACAGATGTTGAAGTCGAGTTAGTTGATGTTGGTGGTGGAAAAACTAAATTAATCAGCCGCGCGCAATACGCGACTAAAGAAGCTCTAAAAACTGTGATGGACATGGGCATGCTGGAAGGCATCTCGCAAACATGGGATCGTTTAGAAGAACATCTAGCTACATTGAAATAAAAAACGTGTTACATTTCTCTTGGACCTCCATTTGCATTTCACCCTGAAATAGACTTGGAGGTTTTATGAATGCGCGAAATTTTGCATTTTGGGGCGGTGTAGTGATGTTGGCAATGGGTATTTTGTCTCTGATTCCCGGTTTAGTGGGGACAAAAGACACATTACCTCCATTGTTCGTGGAAACCAGTTACGGTTTGTTTATGAATCTGTTTCCAATGAATATTTTTAACAAAGTTGCATTGATCCTTTTTGGTGCCGCAGGAATTTGGACGGCTCGTAGTTCCAGTCAATCTTTAGAAAGATCAGCTGTGTTTTCGCAAGTCGTATTCTACGTGATGGGTGGATTAGCTATACTAGGATTATTCCCCGCCACAAATACACTGTTTGGTTACTGGCCATTATTTGGTGGTGAGGTATTTGGACACGCACTGTTTGCCGTGATAGGTGCTTACTGTGCATTTTACAAAGCCGTAACGTTACCAAATACTACTGGTCTTGCAGAACGTTATCCATAAT
>NCGL01000052.1 GCA_002256935.1 Bdellovibrio sp. 28-41-41 | reverse complement strand
CCATGATTATAGATATAAAAAATTTCATCCTGATTGCTCCTATAAAAATAATTCTTGAGTGGCTGGGGCGATAATATCTAACAAGGTATTAAACGTACTCGCAACTTGCATCGCTACGCTCGGCCCCTCTTTACTATCCACTTTGTTAATGTCCCCATTTGGTTTATAACTTACTTTAATCGATCCCAACCCAGGTCTCGATACGACCACTGGCTTGTTGTACTTTTCTTCATATTCAAGTTTTACGATCTTTTTAGCTTGGTCAATAATCTTAGTTATTCTACCACGATGGTCATAAGATAATTCTATCTTTTGACCATCTGAATTTTGTGCGAAGCTCAAGTTACCTTTTGTATCATATTGAAACATTGTGAACTTAGTAGATACCTTCTTACCCTTATCATTCAATGCTTCAACGATAACTTTTGAAGGCTTCTTCAGCAAATTATTGTATTCAAAAATAAGCTTATTATTAGCCGTATTTTTTGTTTTTACTAAACCATCCGGAGTGTACTCATAAGTAAACTTGTCGCCGTTCTTACGAATAGATGTCGGGCGACCAAATGTTTCGTGGTATGAAATATCTGTTTCATTGTCGTTTTCCTTAGATAAAACTCGAGACAATACATACTCGCCATTGGCTTTTTGTTTATGCCAGAATTCATAACGACTGTTCGCAACGGTTTCTTTTCCGCATACCTTTTTAACTGTTGACCAGAAATGACCTTTTGGATCTTTTTTATCCACTTCGTATCCGTATGTCTCGTTACATTTATCGCGATCAGTGAATCCGATTACCCAGTCATTGTTCTGGTCATACTTAATTTGAATCACAGAATTATCCGTGAAAACAACTTTAGTTAAGTTATGTAAATCATCGTAATTGTATTTCGTAGCGTATTTTTTAGCATCTCGTGAATACGACAAATCATCTGTGTTCACATACTGATATTCTGCCGTTAAACCATTTGGACCAAAAATTTGCTGAACTTTCTTATTAGCTGAATAGTATTTAAAAGTCAGTTTTCTAGAATTCGTATCGACTACCTCTTTTAACAAACCGGCTTTATCATAATCTAACTTCAATATGTTGCTATTTTTGTCATACATGTGAGTCAGCTGACCTTGTGGATTAAACCTTTGCTTAGATCCATCTGGTAGAGTGCGCTCGTAATATGTAGTTTTGAAAATAATATTTTCAACTTCTTTTCCGTTGGCCATGAACTTCGTTCCGTCGACCACTTTAGTCACCCAGCCATATTGTTTAGCCAGCTCTGCGCGGTCGTCGTCGTATTCGAATAGTTCTTCCTTTTTCTTTTTGTAGAAGTCATCTGTGCGACCCGCGACTTTTTCCGCTTTCATTTTACCGATAATGAAATCCACAACTTTTTCCACTTCTTGCTTGCCAACTTCACGTGGAGAGAACAAAACCTCAGAACCAGCACCGCATTCGCGAACTTTTAAATTACTCTCTGCCGTAATTTCTAGTTTCGTTTCAAAGTTTGTGCACCAGCCGAAACCAAAAATACCATTAAACAACGTACGACTATTGTATGTTCTTTCTAATTTCAGATCATAGCCAGTACCATCTAATTCAAAGTCGATCCAGGTATTAGAATAGTTGGCATTCTTCATGTCCACGATAGCATGAACATTGGAAGGTAAGAATACCGACACGAAACTTAGAAGAATGAGGATGAGAGAGCTTTTCATAATCTAAAAATCCTTTTTTTTACCCGAAAGATACTACACTTTTATTGTAACAATTTTTTTGATCCAAAGGCCACCAATTACCTGCAGGACTAGCATAGCAAAGAGCAAAATATAGCCCATTGTCGTAGTGTACATAGGTCGGATAAAGGTAGGATCCATAAATAGGAAAATTATAAATATCAAGAAGGGGATCGCCATAACGATAATTCCTTGCATGACCCCTTTGGATGTAATGGCTTCAATTTTTTTTTCGATCTTCTGACGTTCACGAATTACGTAGACTATGGTCTCGAATGTTTCGGCTAAGTTACCACCAGTTTCTTTTAAAATATTAATCGCCGTCACAAACATTTGTACGTCCGGTCTAGGTATACGTTCGCCTAGTTTGTTTAGCGCTTCTTCAAAACTAGAACCTAATTGAGTATCACCGACGATTTTTTCAAATTCTTGTTTAATCGGATTATTCATAATATCGATCACACGTTGCATGGACTGAATGGGATTAGATCCTGTTTTAATACCATTCGCCATGATCGTAAGTGAATCCACCATCTGCTCGACAAAGCGACTACAGCGGCGTTCATAGGTTGATTTCACTAATAGCAAAGGCAAATTCCAGCCCGCGACGCCAACACAACCGCCAAATAGCAGCCCTGCAATGAGATCAGGCCAAAACGCAAAGAAAAAAATCCCGCCTAAACCAAAACTCAAACCAAACAGTAAGTATGTTACTTTTCGAGGATTCGTTTGAACGCCCATTAATTCGTAATACCTTAAAATCACATCTCGATTAGATGCTGATTTTTTTTCAAAGAATGGAAACAAAATTCCGCTCAAGCCATATATAGTCGCTGCAACCGCGATTGAAGTGAGGATGATAAAAGGTATGGGCTTGAACAAAAAATCCATTGTAGATCTATCCTATCTTTTTGACTGGTGTTTGGGGATTGGGCGATAGACCAGAAGTACCTGACGGCGATGGGCTAGTTGTTGCCGCCGCCGGCTTCTGAGCATCCGCTAAGAATAATTCTTTTGGAACAATAACATTCTTGGCAGCTAATTTTTGAATTAGCTTAGGAATATAGCCAGTCGGTTGGAATTGCCCTAATATTTTCTTTTTAGCGTCATATCCAGTTTCTTTGAAAACAAAGATAGGAGCCAACGTTACGGCTTCCCCTTGGATACCATCAACTTCAGTGATCGACATAATTTTACGTGAACCGTCTGACAGACGAGAAACCTGAACGATAATATGAACCGCGCTAGCAATTTGTTCACGAATCGCACGGGCAGGTAAATCCATTCCGGCCATCATACATAAAGTTTCTAAACGCGAGATACATTCTTTCGCATTATTCGCATGAGTCGTAGTCATCGAACCATCGTGACCTGTATTCATGGCTTGCAACATATCTAAAGCAGCACCGTCTCGACATTCCCCAACGACAATTCGATCGGGACGCATACGTAAGGCATTCTTAATTAGATCGCGAATACTTATGGCGTGAGAACCTTCCATCGAAGTCGGACGGGTCTCTAAACGAACTACGTGATCTTGTTGTAGTTGCAACTCGGCCGCATCCTCGACCGTAACGATACGGTCGGTACTAGGAATAAACGATGATAACATATTTAATAACGTCGTTTTACCGGAACCCGTACCGCCAGAAATAACTACGTTCATACCGTTCTCAACGGATATGCGCAGGAATTCGACCATGCTTTTGGTCATCGATCCATAATCGATATATTTCTCTGGTGACACGCCACCTTTTTTAAATTTACGAATAGTAACCGCGGGCCCATCAATCGAGCACGGCTCAATGATAGCATTCACCCGGCTTCCGTCTTTTAAACGCGCATCCACCATGGGGCTTGCGTTGTTAATTTGACGGCCTAGGGGAGTCACGATACGTTCGATGATTCGGCGAAGATGATCATTCGATGTGAATTGCATTTCCTTCGCCCACGTAAGCTTACCGCCTTTTTCAATAAAAATTTTGCGATAACCATTAATCATAATCTCGGAAATATCTTTATCCGCTAGTAAATCTTCTAATGGGCCTAAACCCAAAGATTCTTTCAATACATCTTCAATCAGCACCTGACGCTTGTCTCGGGCCATATCCGGAGATTCTTTATCTACGATTTGCGTAATTTCACGCTTTACCCGATCTTTGATTTCATTTTGTTTAGACTCATCTTGTGTGTAGTCCTTCATCATTCGAGATAATTCCGGCAATCTCAATAATTCCGAATGCACACGAAGGCGCATTTGTACTTGAGGATCTAAGCCCTGCATCGAGGCTGCAGATAACCCGCCGCTAGAGGCTGCATCAGCTGCCGGTGCCGGTGGTTTCGGTTTAGCTAAATTTTTTAAACGCTGTAAAGGTCCACCGGTAATGCGACGAACGACTTCATAATAAGAATTTGTGAGCGGAGATTTCGGCTGCGAAATAACAAACGGAGTCTGTTTTTGAATAGACGCTAGCGTTGTTACTTCATCATGAGGAATCAATCCCATGGCAGGCAATCGCAAAGAATTACTAATATCCTGCGGAGAAATACCGGATGGGCTTACTTTGTTAATTACTAATTGGAACATATCTCTAGGATAGGTTGCTGATAGCATATCGTTCACTAAACGCTGAGTTTGTGCGACCACTAGTACTTCTGGAGTTGTAATAATAAAACAGGCTGTTGCTTCTAATAGAAATGCATTTTGCAACGGACCTATGTCATTACCTAAATCCACAATAATAAATTTAAACTGGCGACTGAAGAATTCAATTTGGCGCATTAGCCCTTCTGGGTTTACATCCAACTTTTCTTCTGGCCCACGAACCGCACCTAGATAGGCTAATCCAGATGCGTGCATATTAACTAGTTGGTTCAACGGAGTCGCTGACAAGCCCGTTGCCATATTTGTAATCTCTTTTAGAGTTTTAATTGGCTTCTGCCCCAAAAGAAAATTTTGGTCACCAATAGTTTTCGAATCCCCGTCGATAAGAAGGACCTGAGTTCGTAACTCGTTCATCAGCGCCACGGCAAAGTTTGCGGTAAACACACTCTTACCGACTCCACCTTTACCACCAATAACACCAATTAAAGTACAATTAGGATTCAACGCCAAAGCTACTCCTCGTTGCTAGCTTTTTCGGTATATTCTCAAATTTAGATAACTCGCTGAACGACTAGAACGGTAGGGATGTAAGAGCCATACTTTAGTATGGCATCTTGAATTTTGATTTGATCTTCTCGCTGTCAGCGCTCGCTGAGGTAATGATCTTAGGTGTGACAAACACTACAAATTGATTTTGATTTCTAGAAGATCCCTTGGCCGCTAGAGCATTGAATAGCGCCGCCGTAGCTGGGTCACGATTATAGTTCGTATCTGTAGAGTTCTTGATTAATCCACCGACTGCGGCACTTTGACGGTCACGAACCGCAATTACAGTGATCAATTCGTTCTTTGAAACAACCGGGTTACTGTTAACTACGCCGACCTTTTGGCTGACTTGAAATTCAAGGCGCATTTCTACTGTCCCTGATTTATCACCACTAATTGTCGGAGTAATCGAAGCTTTTAAACCTGTCGGCGTAAATGCCGTACCTTGATTACCATTTTGTCCAATAACCGAATAAGGCTCGTCAATTGTTTGCGAAATCGAACCTTTCTCGCCATCACGAACCATAAACGATGTGCTTTCTAGAACGCGAGCATGACCATGAGTTTTTGCAGAATTCAATTTAGGTAGTAAATTACTTACTACCGCAGTTAACGATGTAACGATTCCGCCACCGGTATCACCTGTAGCTGCTTTCACACCAGTCTCATCGCTAATTTTTGGAGCCCATTCAAAACGGAACGATTTCGAATAGTCTTTCTTCAATTCCACATAGTGAATATTCATTTGAACTAACTTTTTAGGAGGTGCCGGAGCACCTTCTTTGACACTGATCATGTTGATAACACCATCATTCATTGGCTTAGGACACTTAATAGAACCATCAGAGCATGACGGATCTACGTATACTGGTGGCATATAAATCTTAGCAATAATTTCGGCCTGAACTTTTTCTGATTCGCTGCCCACTTGACCTTGAAGAATGATTTTCTCGTGACGTGCACGGCATTCAATCTCTGGGTTATTAATATCGCTCATGATAAATTGGCAGATTTTACTATAAGCCATAGGATTCACACTAACGATACTATCTACTTTTTCACCGAATTGACGAATTACGTTTTTAATACGCATTAAATCTTTTGGAGTTAATACCTGACCATCGACTACTACTTTATTATTGATAATCTTGATTGCGATACCATCGATATCCGCCAGCATACCTTTAAGTTCAATCACTACTTTGTCTAAAGTATTTTTACGTACGCTAATACGATACTCTACTACTTTCTTATTATTTTTTTTGTCGTAAATAACTAAAGTGCCAAAGCCTTCTCTGATTGGTTTAAAGCGAAATAAGTTTAATTTTTTATTGAATTCAAGTTTAACGAAGCCTTTGTAGGATCCATCATAGCGGATCATTTTTGGCAATGCCGGTAATTTTCTATCTTCCTCGATACCAAAAGTTAAATTGATGTATTCAGCTTGGCGATACGAAACATTTAGTTCCGTACCATCAGTTGCAACGTTATCCGTGTCAGATTTGTCGGCTGCTAGTTTGTCTTCATTTTCGGTGTTGGCTTCGTCGGCCCCATTGTCATCTCCACCAGCATTTTGCGCCAATGAAAATTGGAAGCTAAGGAGTAGTAGTACAACTAAAAGATTTTTAAACATCGCCATATGAATTCCCCCTTAAACCGCTGTTACCGACCGCCGCCGCCGTTTGGTTTTCCGCCTTGCATATTTCCTCCTGGTAGAGGAGCTGGTGCGAGAACTGGTGCCGGTGCTGCGTTACCTTCGGTAGCTCGAGCCAAAATTGAATCTGCTGTTGAACTAGGTAATCTGGCTTTCAAAGTTCCATCGGTTGGATTTCGAAGAGTCAGATAAATATTTCCTGGCGACGTGGACAAAATATAAACCAAGTCCTGAGCTTCTTTAATCTCGGCCTCAATCGTTATGGTACCATATTTCGTATCGCCGGTCAGAGAGGTTTGTATCGCATTTTTTCCAGTTGAATCGTATTCAATTAGACGTGGGATGTTGTTCTGAACTGAGACGCCCGCTGCGAGTACCACTACGTTTTGCATCAATAAAAAACTTTCTCTTCGCATACCGGCGCCCTTACCGATATCAAGCGCGACGAAAATATCAATGCGATCGCCCGGACGAATAAGTTTTGCAACACCTCGGACTTCATCCACGGGAAGTGCAATCGCGCGCTTTGATGGCGCTACTTGCAATGCAATACCAGTGTCAGCACCTGGCGAATATAAATGATTCTTTAAAACTGGCTGTCCTTTTTTAAACGGAACTGCAGAAACGTTTCCTACGATGTCTTGAACGTTAGAGTAAAAACCGTCTGGAACGAAATCTAATGGAACTGATTTTGTTTCAAGCATTGAATCGTAAATTGTTGTCATTTCTGGAATGTCTTCTTTGGCTACAACTACTACTTTTCGTGCGCCTAATTGTTCTTTGATAGCTTTACGTTGTTCTTGCGCGTAGCTATAAATCATGAATGCAGCAAAGGCTCCTGCAAAGATGGAAATCCAAAGATTTTTTGATTCGCTTCCCATAGTGACCTCTCGAAAAATTATTCAAACTATTCGATTATCTATCGGTAATTAGTATGGATTCCTTATCTATTTTTTCGACAATCCCCATAGACCTAGACTCATTTTACATTTTCCGATGTCAAAAGTTTATATAGTTTTATCAAACGTCTCAGAATGAAACATACTGAAACATAGATAAGTGCTAACCGAGGCGGGTGAAATAGAAATTATGAAATATATGGAAATTAATTCTTTGGGTGATTAAACTCTGCACAGTCGTCGAAATTACTACGGAGTCTTTGAACAATCGTAGTTTAAACAAATTCCATACACAGTTTTGATCCAAACGGGAAACGCCTTGTACTTGTCTTTATCGTCTAGCAAAGGTTTTCCGTCATCGCGGATTTGATAGACAGTTTGATTGTGTAAAGTCAAAGAATTGTCTACCTGCGGAGTACGACTATAGTCATTGCCGTCTTGGTCAGTACCACCAAATGAACTTACGAATGAAATCGGACGCGCGGTTGCGACCCATTCATCGTTAGAATCGGAAAACTCAGATACGATTCCATGAAATCGATTTCCAAATTTTCTGAATTTTGAAAGACTTTTTGGATTCGCGTCTTCACGCCAGAAAAAATCTAAATTGCTTCGAAAACGGTAGGTCTCCATCGCGTAGCTTCTAGCCGCCATACTTTTCAGGATTCCGGTTTGAACTACGCCAAAAAAACCCAAGCTAAAGTTAAACAAGATCATGATAACAGCAAAGATACCCACGATTTCTAAGGCCGCCATACCTTTTTGATTTCTTAACTGATTCCTTAACATCCGTTATCCTCCATAGCAAAATACTTTGGATTGCTTCCGGACTGAGTATCGTAGATGCCGAAACGACTATCGATTTCAATTAAAGCGCGATGCCTGTTTTCAACTTTGAAGAATTTCTGACATTCATCTTGGGTTGGATTTCTAAGCATGAATCCCGTGACTTTTGCCGTCATCGGTTCGTCATTTGGATTTGTGCTTCCTAATGGTCCCAGTTTTAAATTTAGTAATTTTGTTCCAAACAATAAACGTACGCCTGTCGCAGCCAACCTGATTCCGTCTTGACTGGCGCTTGTGTAATCGTTGAATATTTCTCCACCTGCGCCGCTGCGAAAAGCCGGGGTATCGTAGCCTAAGCTAAACCAGCCCTGTGTGAAAAGTTTCCCAACGCCTGGTGCAGCCATAATTTTTGTAAATTTTTTTCTAGCTAAAACTTCCTGTTCTGCCACATTAATATGGCCACCGGAATAGATTCTTCCCACTGAGAAAGCTATATATTGCGCCACGAATGCTGAAGACAATGTGAACGCGATACAAAAGAACATAACACTGAACGCAACGCTAATTAATATGGCCACCGAAAATTCGACGGTTAAAAATCCTTTTGAATTTTTTCTATTTAATATAGCTGAAGCCATTTGGACCTTACTCTTGTTGAAGAGTCGCAACCTTTTCCCCGTTATGCGGATGTTTGGACCGAGTTGATGCGGGATCACCCCAAGCACCATTCTCTATCATTCCTGATATTTTGCCCCACGGTTTTGTCAGCATGTTTGCAAATATTTGCTTTTCATCAGCCCATTTTTTTAGGCCCATCAAAAGCATCACACCTATCGACATCAAGAGCACGGCTTCAATAACAAATTGGCCTTTTGATTTTCTATTTTTAAAATCTACTTTGCTTTTTGCCATTGAAGCGCCTGACCGTTCTCCATTTTGAAGCCATGACCAGTCGTTAAATGTTTTTCCACGCGCGCACCAAGCACCGGACCGTAGTCACGAAATGCTTCCATTGGCGCGCTAAAGAAAAACTTTATGCCAATCATGAACATACAAAAAAGTAATAGAACGTACTCTACTGTCATTAAACAAACCCTACTGTACTACGGCGTCCATACCTGCTGTAGTTTTATTTGTAATCTCGTTGAATTTATCTGTGATTGGCTTTTTGAAAGCCATTACTAACCCGATAACAACCACAAGTAACAAGATATATTCAACCATACCTTGACCTTTTTGGTTCTTCAAAAATTTCACTTTGTTTTTTCTAGCTGTTTTCATAAATCCTCCACGGCGTTTAGATTATTGCGCTTAAGATTATTATCGAACATTTTTTCGTAGAACATGAGGGCAAAAGGAAAACTTCTCGATATGAGACATCAGTGCCACCGATCCAGACCAGACTTTTGTCAGTGACCGTTGACCAAACAATCTACTGACTGATATTTTTACAGTCAGAACTTTAATCCTTAAGGAAAATCATGCAAAAGCAGTTAATCCGCCTCTATGTTGTCTGTGTCGTTGTTTTATTCATTGTTAACGTAGTTGTTAGTTAGAAGCGCTCTTTCTTCTTTTTATCGGGGGTTGATATTATATCAACTCCAAAGCAATTCCCACTCGCCCATGGAAAGACCTTTGAGCCTTTGCTTACGATAACGAATCACCCCGCGAGCCTCGGCCTCATTCAACTGCACATAATCGCGAACAATTCTATAAGCCCTATACCCCCGCACCACTCGAGTAAACGGCCGATACATCCAAAGCCCGGTGCTGGACTCACAGTTCTTAAGCCCTGTGCCGGAACACGATTTGGTAGTGGTTTGTGTTCCGTGTGGGGTACCGGTCATTGTTGATTTTAGTGCTCCCGCGCGCTGAAACTGCTGGGCGATTTGACCAGCGATCACGCGAAAGAAGTACTGGTAGTGAAATCGTTTCGGGGCCCGAATTAGAAAATGAATGTGATCACTTTGGATTGAGTACTGCTCGATTTTTATGTGAAACCGACGCGCATATTTTTGAATGTTTCGCTCAATAATCGCTCGACTATACGGGGATCTTAGAGTCCCCGTGCGTAGAAAAGCTTTCTGAGCTTTCAACACAAGATGAATAGGCTCACGACCAGAGAGCGGCCGAGAGGTGCGGCCTAGTTTTCTCTTTCGCAGCACACCCCCGTAAGTAAACGCATGCTTCCAGTTAGTTTTAAATAGTGATTCTTGGCGATGACCGGTACCACGCATAACCACAGCTACAGTGCAAAATCCCAAACGGGGGCTAGAGCAAATCAAAGGTAAATGTGGATTCGAGTGCCGTAAATAGATGGTCGTGGGTCGGTGATCGAGTGAAAAGAATCTGCGTTAATTTCAGCTGGAGAGAGGTAGAGATGTGGGACTATCTCAAGATCTTTTCCACAATATACCCACTAATTGAAGAAAGTTCCATCTTAGAAACGCCACAACGAAACCCCATCAGTTATACCTTAAGTTCCCCAATAGGAACTTTTGTGATTAGAAGCAAAGAATACCTTTACACGGTATACCTATATAAGGTATTCTTTTCTTATGGCGATCCAATCTTTTGCCGACCAGGCCACCGAAACGTTATTTAGAACAGGTCACGTAAAAAAATCGGCGGGTTGGCAAAATGTAGTGAAAATTGCTCTAAGAAAACTAGATATGCTTCATTATGCAAGCAAGCTATCTGATTTGATGGCTCCTCCAAATAATAGATTGGAGGCATTAAAAGGCCCATTGAAAGGGTGCCATAGCATTCGAATTAACGATCAATGGCGATTGGTTTTTATTTGGACTGAAAATGGCCCTAATGATGTGCGAATTATTGACTACCACAAGTAAGGAGAAAATATGGCTGAAAGAAAACCAACAACTCCCGGCGAAATTTTAAGTGAGGAGTTTTTGATTCCAATGAAGATGACTCAAAAGCAATTGGCCGATCACATTGGTTGTGATGTCAAAGTCATTAACCGAATAATTAATAGTAAAACATCAGTCACGGCTGACATGGCTTTAAAACTTGGTGCTGCCTTCAAAAATTCGGCTGATTTCTGGTTGAATGCTCAAAAGGCTATTGATCTCTATGAGGCCCGGAAAGAGATTGGACCCCTTCCCAAACCCATTCAGAAGGTTAGTTAGACAGTGGAGTCTGGTAGAGATATTGAAAGAATTATCCGCCTAAGTATTTTTCCGCTACTATTCCTGTTCTTAATTTCAAAGACTTTTGCATCAGATGACTGCAAAGTTTGGTTTTCTAAAACAGGCGCAATGCCGGAGAAGCCAAATTGCGAAGTCACATGTGCAAGCTCAATGGTCGACTTCAATACCTTTAGCTGTCCATCAAAGTGTAGTCAGTTTTGTGAGGTCAGATGCCCCATAGCACCGTTTTGGAAAAAGGCTTTAAGTGGCGAAACCAAACCGCTAAAAGCAGAGGAACAAGAGAAGATTTTAGGTGCAATCAGCCGCCTTCCCAAAGGATTTATTCCTAAGTCACTGAAAGCCATTGTTCGAGCTAGCAATATTGACTTTTTATCGCCGCAAAATCCTGCTACTAGCTCAGATGAGTTTATAATACTTTTTCCACGAGCGTTTTCTTCAAGTGCTCAGTTTGATAGAGTTCTTTTTCATGAAGTTGTTCACCATTTAACTATCAACGAGTGGTCATCCGATTTTTTAAAATATAAAAAAGAATTTGGTTGGAACAGTCTAAAAGATGGCGCTTATCGTAACGGCGAATTTGTCGAAAATGACGGTAAAACATCTGCCGAAGAGGACTTTGCAAATAATATCGAATACTTCGTTTTCGATAAAGAAAAACTAAAAGAAGCATCAAAAGGTATTTTCAATTGGATCAATAAAAATATGAAAAATAGACTTAAAACGGAGAAGGGCTGCAATGAAAAAAATATTTCGAGGTAGTTTTTATTTTTTAGCCATTTATATCGTATTTATCGGGTGCGTGAGTACATCCAAAAAACAAAATGTTGAACAGAAAGTTGACAAGTTTGATCAGGTCGGGCTTGGAGATGAAGGAAAGATGGTTCATGACCTATTCGGGCCCGGAGAAACTAGTTTGGAGACGTATCCGAATTTCCAATATACTGTGTTATCCTATAGTAAACCAAGTGGAGAGCCTGATATATTCTTCACGATAGACTCAAAATCAAATCGGGTTATTGGCAAATCTAAATGGATTGGGCAAGACGACAGATACTATAAATTGGAAACATTTTTAAACTTGGAATTTAAAGGAATTAACTTTAAATCATATAACCCATGTAGGACACGAAGCAATAATGATAAAATTTTAGTTAACCCGGACTTTGGCTTCTATGTTGCGACTGAAAATAATCACGTTGTTCTATTGTCTTATGTGACGAAAGATTTACTTAATCTTAGAGTTGATCTAATACAAAAGGGCTGTCCTAATCTTCAATAGCAAATATTTTTTAAATCCGCGGTACCTAGCCGATATTGAAATATTAGTTAGTGTGAGCCTTTGGGGGCCGTCGCAATTGGGGCGCGAGATTTGATGTCAAACTTAGCGATGCCTTCAACATACTGACTTGAAGAATTGTATCGAATAGTTGTTCCGCTAGTCTCATCCGTATAGAAAGTAATTTTGGATATAGCATGAGTACTACCGTCATCCTTTTCAGAAACTTTAAAATTCGCTCCTTTGAAGACCGCTATAGCTCTATCTCAAGAAATCTCATTTTCATTTTCGGCCGGTATCCAAAGCAATGAGGAAAGTATATTATTGTTATAAAAGTTCAAAGATAATCGCTATAAAGAAAATGCTCTAGGTTATTTGGGTAAATCTGATAGACTTAAAAAATAAGGTTTTTAAAAAATGAAAAAGATAGCCCTAGTTTTAACACTTTTTAATTTTTCATGCTCAACATTTACTGATTCTAATAAAATGAGTCCTTTTTCAGTAAAATCTCTTGTTGAATTAACTCCTGGTGTAGTTAGTAAGAGCATAGTTTTGAAAAAATTTGGTGAACCCTCGCTTAAGAATGAAGCCGAGATTTCCACGTGGGAGTATAGCGCCCCTGAAACTAGTCAAAGCTTGATTCTTGCCTTCAATGCTAAAGGCCTTTTACAAAATTTAGTTTGGAGTCCGTCCGCGGGTTCATCAGGTTTAGAAATTGAGACGTTCAAAAAAAACTTTAGTTCGTCTAAATTTGAAATGTCCAATCGCACTCCAAGTTCATATAAAAATTTAGTCAATTGGGTCGATCAAAATTCTGGTACCACGTTAGTTGAATTAGACAATTCAAAAAAGGTTGCTTTCGTGCTCCGCACAGTTCCAAATTCAGCTGAACCGCTTATATTCGCAGGTGAACAAGCCCAGCACTCAGATGGAATTTCGACTAAATGCTTTTCAGAAGAAGCATTTTAAGTATTTAGATATTGATTGAATCTCTTCTATACAATATTCTATTAGAGCTTATTAGAGATGATTTTAAAAAACTAACTTTTGTTAATAATTACAGGTATTTATATTATGAATCAACAGTACTGGCAGAATAAGGTTGATATTTTATGTAGCAAAAAAGGGGAAGATAATGAGGTCGATTTTAAGAAAACCCTAAGCGAAGACAACGACCGGCTCAAAGAGCACATCAATGCCATGGGTAACAATCCAAACGGTGGACTTTTTGTTTTTGGGATAGATAAAGATTTTGAAGTTTCAAACGATTCTATCGATACTGATAAAATAATAAAGCACATTACATATTTGGCAGGAGATACTCAAGAACCCGCATTAAATATTCAGATCCATCATTTAACTCGAGAAGGAATTTCGTTAATTGGAACCGCAATCCTTCCTCCCGAAACCCGCCCCGTTTTTATTAAGGATCGAAGCCCGCTGGGTGGGCAGGCATGTTATAAGCGCAGCGGATCATCAACTATCGCCATGAGAATTGGCGAAATTAGAGAGCTTCTGGCTAGAAGCCAGCAATTTAATCCTGATGAAGAGTTAGTTCAAGAAGGTAAAATTTCCGACTTAAATGTTTCCATTTTAGAGGAAACAATTAAGGGTTTTAAAGGCGCCAATGGTATGTCGGCAAACAACCTCCTAATTTTGTCAGACAATAAAATTATTTCCAAAGGCACTGGAGATGAATGGAAGCCAACATTAGCCGGGTGGTTAATGTATTCAAATAACCTGCAAAGCATTCGAAGCTTAAAAAACTCTTCTATTGAGTTTCAACAATTCAATGGGAAAACAAGAGAAGAACCAATAAAAAAATTAGAAATTTTCGGTACGTTGCCTCAGCAAGTAAAGCTAGCTATTTCTACCATAACTCAAAATATTTGGAAGGTACCCAAAATCCAAGGCATGCTAAGAGAAGACATACCCGCGTATGATGAAACTACTCTCAGGGAAGTAATTGTAAATAGTGTAGTCCACAGGGACTATAGACAAATGTTTCAGCCTGTCAAAATTGCAATGTTCATAGATCGAATAGAAATAGAAAATCCGGGAGGACTATTGCCTGGACTAACGCCTCTGAACTTAATGCATAAAAGGGAATGGAGAAATCCGAATATTGCGAACCTAATGGTGAATTTCAAACTTGGCGAAATGGATGGTCAAGGCATAGATAGAATATACATGGGAACCAGGAAAATAAAGGTTCCGGCACCAAAAATTTTTGACGATAACAAATCATTTAAAATGATTTTGTCGGCGCCTAAGGCATATGAAGAATACTCACCAGAAGAAAAAAAACTCTCTGTTTTGATACTTCTAGTTTTGGAAACTACAGTGGATAACGAAAGCATCAGAAATGCCTTCGGAATCGATTTAACAAAAGCCTCGACCCTGCTTAAATCTTTAGTTGAAGATGGCCTGTTAGTGAGAGTTGGGAATAGCACTCGATACGCAAAATATACTTTGTCTTCGGAATGGAAACTAAAAATAGAATAGTTTTGTTATTTAAAGTTCCTAATTCTTAAAATGGTAAATTGTAGAATAGTTTCTACCAAGCTCTTCTTGATCCATACCGTAACCAACAACATAACGATCATCGATTACTTTACCAACGAAGTCTGGCTTTATTGGCAATTCTCGGCGCGCCGGTTTATCTAACAAACATGCGATTTTCAAACTCGCCGGGTTTGCATTTAACAAACGGTTTTTCAAGAAGCTAAGTTTACGTCCTGAATCGATGATTTCTTCAACAACAAGAACGTGTTTATTCACGATGTTTTCTGAAATATCTTTTGAAATTTTCACAACGGATCCTTTACCTGATGACGTCAGATAAACAAAATCCACGGTCATTTTTAATTCCAATTTTCTCATTAAATCGGCCATGAAGTGGACAGAGCCTTTAAGTGGGCAAATCATTACCAGTTCTTTGCCGTAATATTCGTCTTGAATTTTATTTGCTAACTTTGTGATAATATCATCGATATCTTTCGCAGTTAGAAATGGAATCATATCATCTTTATTCAGTTTCATAATCGTCTCACAAGTTTGAATGGCTAGAGTTTCTTAAAGCGCCAATTTGTTTTAAATATCTGTTTGCTTCTGGGTTCTGAGGATCTCGCATCAATACGCTTTCCCATTGGTCAGCGGCTTCACGAGTACGTCCTTCATTGTATAAGATCACGCCGAGTTTATTTTTGGCAGGAATGAATTGAGGATATTCGGTCACTAGATTTTTAAGGTCTTTGATCGCGCGGTCAGAGTTACCCATTTGCACTAACACCTCTGCCATTCTCATCGTGATCTCGGCACGACGTGATGACAGCTTTTGAGCTTTTAATAATTGCTCTAAGGCTTCTGGAAATTTTTTATATTGCGAATATAGATCAGCTAGTTCTTCATGCTTGTTCGCAATTTTTTCATCGATGTAAGGATCTGGTCGGTTCGAGCGAAGATCTAATAACTTCTTAGCATCGTCGAATACTTTTTTACCTTCATCATAACGACCAATATCGTTCAGGATGATCGATAACCCCACACTGGCATCTGTGTAAGTAGGATCTAGTTCAAGAGCACGCTGGAATGATTTAATCGCTTTATTGAATTTACCTTGATCGTAATAGATAGTGCCTAGCATTTGATGAATCTCAGGATTACGTTGCGGCTTAGTTAATAATTGCGCCAGCATCGTTTCGGCCATCTTGTAATTGCCATCGATAAAGTTCTGCTTGGCTTCCTGGAAAATGGCTTCTGTCGAGTATTCCATCATAATTAGTCCTGCACCTTATCGTTCTCGCCAGCTTCTTTTTCTGCATCTTTTAACGAGCTTAATTCTTTCGAATCCGGAAATTGCGTTTTTAGCATATCACGATATTTTTTCGTCTTTACGCGATCTTTTACTTTCACCGCAGAAAAATACGCGCGAGCTAGGGCACGCTCATCAAGGCCTAGCTTTGGATAATTCGCCACTAAGAATTCATAACGTAATAAAGCACTGTCGTAGATTTTACGTTTGAAATAAAAATCACCAACGTAATCTTCTTTTTCAGCTAGTTTTTTTAAAGCTGTTTCTTTTTTCTCTTTAGCTTCGTTTACAAATTCAGATTTAGGGAAACGCTTCATCACTTCGTCAAACGCCGTAATCGCATCGTTGGCTAGAGATAAGTCGCGATCGATAGTTTCTGGCAGTTGTTGATAAAAGCTCAATCCCGTTCGAAAAATAACATAATCAATTTGTGGGTGTGTAGGGTGCAGCTCACGAAACGTTTGGTAGTTAATTTGAGCTTCGCCGTAAGATTCTTGTTTGTAATAAACATCGGCAATAGCAAGTTCCGCTTTTGTTGCGAATTGTGAGTACGGATATTTGTTTTTTACTTCTGCATATTTTTTGATCGCTTCTTCAAACCGTTCGTCTTTTTCGTATTCTTGAGCCACTGCAAAAGTAGACTCTGCAGAATCAGTTTTCTTTTCATCTGAAGCACACGAAGCCATCAGAATCATAGCAAAAACGGGAATTATTGATAGAGCGACTTTTGGAACAGTAGAAAGTATTTTGCGTAGCATAAAGTGAATTTATTAGGGGGGTCTATTTTCTGTCAAGCTGGTTTTTAAGCCAGCGGTTTTTCATCGGTAATATGCTGATAAATCGAAGCATAGATAATCTTTACAGCGCTCGCAAAAGGGATCGAAATAATCATCCCTAAAATCCCCATAGTCTGCGAACCCACCATCACAACCAATACAACGGTAACTGGGTGCAAATTTACGATCCGTGCGACCACCATGGGTACGATGATCAAGGCATCTAAAAGCTGAGCCAGTAAATAAATAAATACAATGTAGGATGTCACTGCATTTGTTTCTTGATTTACCAAAGCGATCAAAACTCCGGGCACTATACCAATCAACGGGCCCAAATAGGGGATAAGATTCATCAATGCCGCAAAAACAGCCAATATCAAAGCATATGGAAACTGAATAACCCCAAGCCCAATCCATATCACGACCCCAACGATCACAGACTCTAAAAGTCGCGCCCGAATAAAGCCGCCCATCTGTTCCATGATCTGATGTTGTAAGTACATCGAAAGTTCAAAGTAAGCGTTAGGCACTGTTGAAATCATGCGACGATAAAACTCTTTCCCATCCAGCAACATAAAAAAACATAAGAATGGCGCTAAAAATAATACCGTCAAAGAGTTCGATAATATCTCGGGCAGATCCGTAAACACCGACTGCGCAAATCGCTGAACTTTTTGACTGAGCTCAATACCCAAGCGCTGTTTTGATTCCACGGGTAGAAAAGAAAATACGCCGGATTCCCAGGACTGGAGCATCTTTTGAGTCCCTTCCACATATTTTGGAAGTTCCGCTTTAAGCGAGTCTACTTGATTGCCCAACGCGGGAAAAATTACCAACGATGCTCCGAAAAATACTAACGAGAAAAACAGAAACGGAAACAATGTCGACACCAACCGGCTCAACCCCTGTCGGACCAAAAAATCTACGAAGGGTTTCAGTAAGAAAAAGCCTACGAGTGCTAAAAACAATGATACCAAAAGATTTTTAACCCAGAAAACAAGAACTAAAAAGAACACTAAAGAAATCAGAAAAAACAAAAGCTTGATTCGTCTGATTCGATTAAGCATTTCCAAAATTAATTCCTTTGCTGCGATTTAACTAGAGCGGTCGTTTCATGGAGGCGAGTACCAATAACTTGGCCGATTCGGAATAATATCTTTACACCCGTTTCCGGGGTTTGATTCATAATTTGAATTAAATCGGGTTTAAAAAATCCAATAAGCTGAGTCTCTTCTTTCGCAATCGCCGTTGCCGTCCGAATTCCACGTTCTTCCACTAAAGCTAATTCTCCGAAAAAATCATCTTCTTTTAATGTCGTAATGCGATTGTCGTCATAAACAATATCAACGGAGCCTTTAGATATAATATACATTCCAACACCTACCTCGCCTTGCTTAAAAATGGCCTCAGAGGCCGAGTAGCTGCGTAAATGCGTGATATTTTGTATTTGATTTATTTCCCGAGGAGTCAGGTCTTTAAATACGATATTTTTCTTCAATGCCTCTTGGATAGTCCAAACATGGCGATCTTTTTTAAAAATGTTTTCCCAGAATAACGATAAACTCATAAGCGATTTCTACAAAATAATTTGTATTTCCTCTTTGTTTAACCACCCAGAATAATTTCCCGGTATTTTTACTTGAACCCAAACATCTTTAACCAAACCGATTTCGACTTCAGTGCCTTCGTTCAGTTCGACAATCTTACTTTGATCGGCTCCAGGCGCAATCTTAAGTTCTACTTTTTCTTTGATTACAATTGCACGAGGGGTCAAATGGTCCCACATTTTAAGAGTTAGGGTAACGGCGCACAGGACAAAAATGGTGC
Source organism: Bdellovibrio sp. 28-41-41 (assembly GCA_002256935.1). Classification (GTDB taxonomy): domain Bacteria; phylum Bdellovibrionota; class Bdellovibrionia; order Bdellovibrionales; family Bdellovibrionaceae; genus UBA2316. The sequence goes on along the minus strand of NCGL01000052.1, from coordinate 5,373 downwards.
TGAAAGCAATGGAAACTAAACTCACCGGCGGCGCTGCGGCTTCCTCGTGCGTGGCCTTCTTAACCTGACTTAAATGACGAATCCATTGCAAGCCCGCAACTAAGAACGTAATGGCCGTCAATCCAAACATAAAATTCAATGACAGGCCCGTCAGTAACGACTTTCGCAGGCTTTCAAAATCGGTGTCTTTCACCGAAAATGCGTTCGAAGCCAGTTTTGAACGAACAAACGCCGCTCCCTTTTGCGCTTCCTCAAAACCAGGATCCAGTTTAAGCGCTTTTAGCCAGTACGCCAGGGCCTTACCCTTCTGATTTAACTCTAATAACGTTAAAGCTAAGTTATTCAAAACCGCTAGGTTATTGGGGGATTCCTCTAGGGCGGCGGACAAATTCGTTTGCGCCTCGGTGTAATTTTTCGCTTGATACGCAGTAAGACCCTTTTCGAAATGTGTCTGGACACGTTCTTGCGCACCACTACCGAAGACTGTTAATAATAGAACAACAATAAAATGGGTTTTATATACTCTGGCTAATTTCATTTAATTTAAGAATGTATCTGCTTTTCATCCTGTTGACTAGCTCCCTGGCCAGACTTTGACCTAGGTGTTAAAAGCGTGAACTTTAACAGATTTCATTTTATACTAATTCCGCAGAGAAAACGGTGTAACCAAAGGATTTTTTTATGCCATTAATCGGACAACAATTAAATACTAATCAAAAAATTAATCAACTTATCCAAGATCTTGTTACGGAAGTTGAAAAAAACAATCAACAAGTGTCAGGCATCAAACCACCATCGCCTGAATATCAAGATAACGGCAAGAAATGGATGGACACTGCCGGCCAATTTAGAGGCCGTCCATTGCATTACGCCTACGTTGGCAGCGGTTCTGGTCGCGGTCCTTACGTGGAACTTGAAGACGGCAGTATCAAATTAGATTTAATCAACGGTATCGGAATTCATTTATTTGGCCACTCACACCCCCGCGTGATCAAAGCGGCGCTTAAAGGCGCGATCATGGACATAGTGACTCAAGGTAATTTAGAGCCAAATAAAGAATACGTTAGTTTCACAAAAAAATTAGTCGAACTCGCATCTAAAAAAAGTAATCTAAAATATGCATGGCTTTCAACATGCGGAACCATGGCCAATGAAAACGCCTTAAAACTGTCTCGCCAAAAAAATTCTCCGGCACGCATGATTCTTGGTTTTAAAAATGCATTTGCGGGACGTTCGACAATGATGGCCGAAGTCACTGACAACCCGGCCTACAAACAAGGCTTACCGGATTACAACGAAGTTTTGCGTATTCCATTTTACGATAAAAAAGATCCTCAATCGGGTGATAAAACTTTGCGGGCGTTAAAAGAACACGTAGAAAAACATAGCAAAAACATCAGCGTGTTTGGATTTGAGCCAATGCTAGGGGAAGGCGGCTACATGCCAGCTAACCGCGAATTCTTTGTTCCTTTATTAGAATTTTGTAAATCTAATGGCATCGCCGTTTGGGCCGATGAAGTTCAAACATTCTCGCGCACAGGTGAATTATTCGCCTTCGAAACTCTGGACATCGGAAAATACGTTGATCTTGTGACGATCGCAAAAACAGCACAAATCGGCGCAACACTCTACACGGAAGAATACAATCCAAAACCAGGTTTGATTGCCGGAACATTTTCAGGCTCAACTGTTTCCATGCACACAGGTATGGAAATGCTAGATATGCTAACGACCGAAGGCTACCTTGGAAAAGAAGGCCGCATTATGCAAATCCATAATAAATTTATCAGCGGATTTGAAAAGATGGGTAACACGACTTGCAAAGGCAAAATCGCCGACGCTAGTGGTATGGGTTTGATGCTTGCGTTCACTCCATTTGAAGGAAAAAAAGAACAAGCCGATGTGTTCTTGAAAAAACTCTATGCTAACGGTGTGATCGGTTTCCCATGCGGTAAAGATCCCGTGCGCGCGCGTTTCCTAGTTCCTGCTTGTATCAAAGATGAAGATATTCAAATTGCACTAAACGTGATTGAAAAAACATTATTGGAAGACGTGTAAGTTTTGGCTTCCATGGAATTTGTCCAGGCTTGCCGGGAATTCATTTCAATAGATAGTACGCCGACTCAGGGTTCTAAAAAAGCCGCTGAGTTTGCGGCGCAATTTTGCCGATCGCTTGGCTTGCGCGTTGAAGAGCAAATTGCTTTTGCAAAATCATTTAGACACTGTTGACCCTGGCCCTTTTCATTTATGGTCTGTGACGGGCAATAATCCATTTGATGCAACCATTGTAGATAATAAAATTTATGGTTTAGGCTCTGCAGACGTAAAATTAGATTTCTTATGTAAAGCACGAGCTATGGCATCGATTAGCAGCAAGAACCCAAGTTTTAAACTGGCGCCCGTTCTTGTGGGTACTTATGGCGAAGAAACTGGAATGATGGGTTGTCTGAAGCTAATTCGTAAAAATAAAGTGAATCCAAAATACGCTTTAATCGGCGAACCCACCAATTTAAGCTTGGCCAATGCGGCTAAAGGTTTTGTCAGCGTAGAAATTATCATTCCGTTCTCGCGTGATGAAATACAATATCGAAGTGAACATAATTTGCGCGAAAGTACCTCGACACAAAGTAAAGTGTTCCACGGAACATCGGCTCATTCAGCACATCCTCATTTGGGTGACAGTGCGATCCTAAAAATGCTTTCTTACCTAGATATGATTCCGGAAAGTGTTGCCATTATGGAAATCGATGGCGGCAATGGCTACAACACCGTACCAAGTCATGCGTTCCTAGAGCTTGATTTCACTCCCGTAAGCAACCCAGTGAACTCAAAAATTAAAAATATCTTTAGTGCTATTAAATCACTAGAATCTGAATTTAAAAATCACACAGATAACGGTTATTCCCCAAATCATCCAACTTTAATCCTGCCGTCTATTACCCAAGACACATTTGATAAATGGATGGATTTCTTGCGTCAGTCGTGCGTAAAAAACGAATGCCAATTCAGAATCACTGATTACAAAAAGCCCTTCAGTTCATCAGAGACGTCCATTTTCACCAAAGGCTGTCGCGATATTTTATCTGAAATGAATTTACCAAATGGTTTAACTTCCCTTTCCTCTACTAATGAATCAAGTTTGATTTCTAGGCTCAATGTTGAATGTCTATGTTTTGGCCCGGGTTTAAGGGAAAACAATATTCACACGCCGAACGAAAACGTGTTGGTGGACGATTTGGAGAGAGCCACTCAGTTTTATACCAAAGTTATAGAGAGGTTTTGTTTATGAGTTTTATCGTAAGACCCGTAGATACAAAAGATATCAACCAGCTGGTTGATCTAGCTAAGCAATTCAATCTTTTGAATTTGCCTGGCGATAAAAAAGTTATGACTCAAAAAGTAGAAACAAGTATTCAATCTTTTGCGGGGTCATTGCCCAAGCATAAATCGGAATACTTATTTGTACTTGAAGATAGTGAAGAACAACAGGTCATGGGCAGCTCGTTAATCCTAGCTAAACATGGCAGCGATGAAATTCCCCACTATTTCTTTAAAATCCTAAAGCGTAATCATTTCTCTGAAGATCTTGGGACCGGGTTTATCCACCAAGTTTTGCGCTTTCAATTGGATACTGACGGACCAACCGAAATCGGCGGCCTACTTGTCGATAAATCCTATCGTCGCCGCCCCGAGAAATTAGGTAAACAAATCAGCTTAGCCCGTTTTCTTTATATGGGCTTAAATATGGACAGATTCCAAGACCGCGTTTTATGTGAACTGACCCCGCCATTGACGGAAGAGGGACGTAGCGAATTCTGGGAGGCCCTTGGTCGCCGTTTTACAGGCCTTCCCTATCAAGAGGCCGATTTACTGAGCCAAACTCACAAAGAATTCATTCAGAGCTTGTTTCCAGAAGATGACATCTATTTGGCCCTGTTAGATTCAAAAGCCCGATTAGTTTTAGGTCGCGTAGGTGAAGCGACTAAGCCCGCTCAACATTTGCTTGAAAATATCGGCTTTACCTACCTGGAAGAAGTGGACCCATTTGATGGTGGTCCTCACTATGGTTGTAAAACCAAAGATATCTTACCAATTAAAAAAGGTAAGTTTGCTCGTATTACTGAATTTAAAGATCCAAAATTCCAAGTTCGTAAATTTATTGGTACACCAGGTTCGAATTTTCGCGCCATGGTAGTGGCCTGCGACCAAAGGGCAGACGAAATTGCTATTCCTTCGAAAGTGCGAGATCTTTTAGAGATAGATACAGATCAAGAGGTGTTCGTAGCTCCATTTGATTTTGAAAAATAATAAAGAGGTCCAGATGAGTTATAAAGGCGACTTTATCAATGGTAGATTTGTCAAAGTAGAAAAACACGACGGTGAGTTCAAAGACATTTCACCAGCCGACTTATCTGATCTGGTGATGACGGTTCCATTTAGACACGATCACGTAGACGAAGCTGTAGTATCAGCAAAAAAAGCTTATAGAAAATGGGCGCACACGCCGATTGAAAATCGCAAAGAATATCTACTTCGTTTAAAAGAGTTGTTCATGTCTCACGAAGCAGAAATAGCAAAGGCTATCGCACGCGATACGGGAAAACCTTTGTGGGATTCCACAACCGAAGCCAAAGCGCTCGCGAGCAAAATTGATATCACCGTTAATTTCTCGAGTAAATTAATCCAAGAAGAAGTTATTCCGCAAGCCTTGCCTCAAGTGGATGGCGTTATCCGCCACAAATCACGCGGTGTAATGGCCGTTGTCGGGCCGTTTAACTTTCCGGCTCATTTACCTAATGGACACATTATTCCGGCGCTTTACGCAGGTAATACAGTCGTATTCAAGCCGTCTGAACAAACTCCTTATGTAGGTCAGCTGTATGCTGAATTATTTGAAAAAGCGCAATTCCCTGACGGCGTATTCAACATGGTTCAAGGCGACGGGGAATCAGGCCGTCGCTTGATTTCTCATGAAAACGTAGATGGTATTTTATTTACGGGATCATATGAAGTCGGCTTAAAAATCAAACAAGAAACGATGACCCACTACTGGAAAATTCTAGCGCTTGAAATGGGCGGCAAGAATTCAACTGTAGTTTGGGATGATGCGGATATGGATAAGGCAATCTATGAAACACTGACAGGCGCTTATTTATCATCAGGCCAACGTTGTTCGGGAACTAGCCGCGTGTTCGTACATAAAAAGATCGCTGATAATTTTATTGAACGCTTTTACCAATCAGCAAAAAAATTGACGATCGGTCACTGGTCAGAAAATCCGTTCATGGGTCCACTGATTAACGCCGCTGCGGTTGAAAAATACATTCGCTTCCAAGAAATTGCGAATCGTGAAAATTGTGAATCGATGATGCG
>NCGL01000139.1 GCA_002256935.1 Bdellovibrio sp. 28-41-41 | reverse complement strand
CAAATGTTTCGCGAGTTTCCATTTCATCAACTGGATTGGATTGAAGCTTTGCGGGGCTTGCGCATCATTATGTATGCGGGATGGATTGCCAAACGCTGGGAAGATCCATCGTTTCCCAGATTATTTCCTGAATTTGGTAACTTTTCTTATTGGGCGGAAGAGGTCGAAGCTCTTGAAAAAATCGCCTGGCGATTATAATTAATTTACTATATATAGACCTTGATGTTTTATAAATAATGTATTTTACTTAATTTATGGCAAAGAAAATTGGCAAGAAGGTCACAACCGTTCACGAACATGCCATGCATGTGCCTGTCAGCGAAAAGAATCCGTCTGGAACGACTCTCAGGGATCAACATACAAGACGTTTAAAAGGAACGTATCTTGATCTCACTGAAATGGAAAATATTTTCAAGACTTACGATAAGAAAAATATAATTTATCCGACCCAAAAAAAATTAGCCCATCGTGATAGCGATAAATACGATGAAGTCATTGCGATTTGGTGTGACTACTTCAATAAAAAATTTAATACCAATCCCCCGCTAGAACCGAACGTTGTTAAAGCTCTTATCGCCAGTGAATCAGAATTTAAAGTCGATCCTCCACGTAACCCTAAGGCTACTGGTATAGCTCAAATTACCGCCGAAACTCTAAAAGCCTTACAAGACCCTAAGGGTGAAGTTAAAGATTTCCTCTTTAAGGATATTCGAAAAAAAGATTTGAAAAACCCAAATACGGCGATTCCCATGGCAATTAGATGGTTATCACGCAAAAAAAGGTTGGCTGAAGGAAAATTGGGTAGAGCTGCGACCGCCGAAGAAATAATTTTAGAATATAAAGGACTATTAAAAAGCAGCAGCCGTTTTAAAGAGAAGGCTATTGAAAAATTTAGGAAAGAATATGGACACCTTACAAAAAAATAAACTATTCATGATGGTCATACTATTTTCTCTATTTGGATGTACGACCGCAACCTATCGTGCCTATAAAGAAAACTCGTTAGGTACCGACATCGAAGTAAGTCCAGATCGAGTTATCACGGAATGTGAGTTCATTACTGATTATGAAGGTGATCGAAAAAATCCGTATGGATTTATGATTCATATTTTAGATTTACAAAAAACAGTGCTCACAGTTAGTAACGCCGTGGTGCTTGAAAAAGAAGACTGCTTAGAAAGGCAAACGGCTGTAGACAAAATTATAAAAAATGCGCATCAAATACTTACAATCAGAGGGCGAGGCGATGCAGAAGCGCCGATTGTTAAGGAAAAATTTAAAAGTACCTTTAAAAAGCATGGCACTTATTTTGGAAATGGACGCAGCCTTAACTTTATATCCGTATGGAACGATAAAAGAGATTGTTATAATGTCCTTGGTGACGAAGATAGTGCTTGCAGATCTGGCCACTCGGAAGACTTATTAAATTAATGAGCTTGGAAAGTTTAACCGAGTAAAATAGCGTGAAACGTGTGTTTATCCTAGGTTACCCCTCGAAAATCTCAATAAGCGTTGCAAATACACAACACTAAGGTCGGGAAAATCACATGTTCGCGCACTTCAGCTTCGACGCGGTTTAGACAAAGGACAATTCTTCTAGAGATCTGCTTTGCCTGGCGGTGTTTTTATTCTATTTTGTCCTCTAGAGGTAACAATGAAAAAAATCAAAGTAGCGAATCCAGTCGTCGAGTTAGATGGCGATGAAATGACCCGAATTATTTGGACATTTATTAAAAACAAACTGATCACTCCGTATTTAGAAATCGATATTAAATATTTCGACTTGGGCATGGAATACCGAGATAAAACTAACGATCAAGTTACTGTTGATGCTGCTGAAGCCATTAAAAAATACAATGTTGGTATCAAGTGCGCAACGATCACGCCAGATGAAGCGCGCGTAAAAGAATTCAATTTAAAACAAATGTGGAAATCACCAAATGGCACTATCCGTAATATTTTGGATGGTACAGTTTTCCGTGAACCGATCTTGATGAAAAATATTCCTCGCTTAGTGCCAGGCTGGACAAAACCAATTGTTATTGGTCGTCACGCATTCGGCGATCAATACCGCGCTACTGATCTAGTGATCAAAGGCAAAGGTAAATTAACAATTACGTTTGAACCTGAAGGCGGCGAAAAACAATCTCATGAAGTTTTCAATTTCAAAGGCGATGGCGTTGCGATGGCAATGTACAACACCGATGAATCTATTCGTGGTTTTGCGCGTTCATGTTTTAACATGGCCTTAACTAAAAAATGGCCTTTGTATTTCTCGTCTAAAAATACAATCTTGAAAAAATACGATGGTCGTTTCAAAGACATCTTCCAAGAAATCTATGAAAAAGATTTCAAAACTACGTTTGAAGCTGCGGGCATCAGTTACGAACATCGCTTGATCGACGATATGGTTGCCAGTGCGATGAAATGGGAAGGCGGATATGTTTGGGCTTGTAAGAACTACGATGGCGACGTTCAGTCAGACACTGTAGCTCAAGGGTTTGGTTCTTTAGGTTTAATGACGTCTGTTCTAATCACACCAGATGGCAAAACGATGGAATCGGAAGCGGCTCACGGAACAGTGACTCGTCACTATCGTATGCACCAACAAGGCAAATCAACTTCGACGAATCCAATCGCGTCTATCTTTGCATGGACTCGCGGTTTAGCTCATCGTGGAAAACTAGATAACAACCAAGACTTAATCAAATTTGCTAACACGCTTGAACGCGTGTGTATCGAGACGGTTGAATCTGGATTGATGACAAAAGATTTAGCTGTATGTATTTACGGCGATAAAGTTCCGGCTGATAAGTTTCTAAATACTGAGCCTTTCTTGGAAGCCATTGACAAGGCTTTGGCTAAAGCCTTGAGCATGTAATTTGAAATGAAGGGGGACGACATATGGAACAAAAAAAGCGATTCGTTGACGTCCCTTTAGTTATTGCCGTCCTTGTCTGCCTAGGTACGGCCGGATACTTTGGCTACAAAAAATTCTACGAAGAAAAAACAGCTCAGTCTGATATTACCGTTTCCACTGCAGAAACATCGGCACCTATGCCGGGTAAAGATTTAAAAGTTTTTAATTCCACAACAATCACTCGCGCCGCATTGGATGATTTGTTTTCTGACCTGACTCAAGTGATGATGAGTGCGCGTGCTGTTCCACAAAAATCTGAAGATGGCGAAACGATCGAAGGATTTAAAATTTCAGATATTCAGCCCGACAGTTTTTGGATTAAATTCGGTTTTCAGAATGATGATATGATTTTGCAACTGAATGAAGACATCATTGATTCAGCTGATGCGGCGATGAATGTGTACACAACACTAAAATCCGCCAATAATTTTAAATTTAAAATTGTTCGTGGAACCGAAACCGGCGTGTTAGAAATCAAAGTTAACTAGGCCGCTAAAAATTACATACCTGAAAATTTTTGTGCTGATGTGCTTAAACTCTAGCTAGTTGAATTTGCACTGATTTCATTGGCCAGGTATTTGACGTAGCGACCAATACAGGGACATTTTTGAGCGGGATTCATGTAAATTTCACTCGATATTAGATTAGACTTTGTTTGCTCCATTATAAGTAAAATCAACATTTTAACTTATAATTGCAGTAAGTTCTGTATAGAAAGAAGTCGATATGTTTTGTAAACATATTTTGATAGAACCCTTCTCGAGCGCGAGTTCTTAGGGGATTTGTTCTCATAGGGGTTCCATGGGTGGTTTGGGCACTTGATCTTCACAATTTGGATGGATCAAGTGTCCTTTTTTTTTGGAATTTTCGGATATAATTTCTTTAGATAAAATTAAGCGGCATTCTCGCCGGAATCTTTACTGACTATAACTTTCTGTAGTTTTTCAATTCGCGAAATAATCATAGAATGACTAGAGTTCTTTAAAAAATCCGCTTCGGAAATACATGCGGCTAACAAGCTGTTTGTTTTAAAAGCAACCGGATCATGAATTTGATAATAGCGAAGAGTTTCTTCAAGAACATATAAAGCACTGGCTTGAAACAACAATTGATCGGAATCCAGCCAAGACATTAATGTTTTCGCATTGGCCTTGGTGATCGATTTACGCATTTCTGCTAAAAGGAAATTAGCACAGATACGATTGTTGTCTTTCCAGTTTAGTAAAATCGCCTGAATTTCTTTTGAATCGTAATTAAAGCGACACAGAACTTCTGTAGC
>NCGL01000051.1 GCA_002256935.1 Bdellovibrio sp. 28-41-41 | reverse complement strand
GTGCCATAGTTTTTAAACAGGTCTGGGGTGACTTTGTTCACGCGCTCGTCGGTACATTGGGCAGACAGGATTGTTGCAATTAATAACTCATAAGGATTCTTATGAGTCAGTTCACAATAAGCATCAGGGTATTTTTTATGGAGTCTTTTAAGAGTGTCTTGGAAGTCTAAGGCTTTTACGAATTTCTTTTTCGCCATTAATTAGCCATAGAGCTTAAGTGCCAAAATCGCCGATAGCTTCAACTGGACAACCAGTCATTGCTTCTTGGCAAGCGGCTTCTTCAGCTGGACTATCGGGCTGTTTCTTTACAAAAGCATGGCCGTCTTCAGGATGCATACCAAAATTATCGGGAGCTGACAAAACGCAGGCATCACATGCGATACATGACTGGTCTACGAACATTTTGCCTTGGGTGTTTTCTTTCCACTTTTGTTTTAAATCTGCCATAGGTAAAACTTATAACTTTAGCCTAGGGCTGAGTCAATAGGTCGTACAGACTCCGGTCTTATATTTGGCGAGAATCAGGATAAAACCTCTTAAAGCCTGAAAAATTTAGTTATACTGAAACACAAAGGGGTGCCCATGCTAGAAGGACCTAAGGTTCCTAACGAGAAAGAATTCGAAAAAGTACTAGAGTTTCTAAACCACAAGCTTCGCCCCGAGCAAGGTTGGTCTATTGATAAAGAATATCCAACCGTACTTAATATGGCCAATAGACATAATATGAATATCGTCATGAGTGAGGACCGCATTGTTTCTCACGCCGTATTAAAAACGTTGATCGTTAAATCACCACATTTAATTTATAAAGTCGGAGCCATTGGCTCTGTCGTGACGGATGAGGAGTTTCGTAATCAAGGATTGTCTCACAAGATTTTAAATGAATCTTTAAACTCAGCTAAACAACAGAATTGCGACGTAGCTATATTATGGACTAACCTGTACGACTTCTACCGCAAGTTAGGATTCGAGCTGGGGGGCTATGAAATTTCACTTAGCTTTGAGCGCACGATGGCCTATGACTCCGCTCAGTACAAATATTCAAAAGATAAAAACGTCAGTGTTGAAGCCTTAGCTAAAATTTATTCTCAGCATTCGGTTGCGACGATCCGATCTCAAGATGAATTTAGAAAGTTTTTATCGATTCCGAACACTCAGCTTTATACAGTTTGGAATTTAAATGGCACTCTTGCGGGTTATGCTATCGAGGGTAAGGGCGCTGACTTAAGCAACTACATCCACGAGTGGGGTGGATCCGTCACGGCGATTAAAAACTTACTAGGCTACATTAGCCATGTTAAGAATCATCCATTTCATTTTATTGCTCCAAGACACTCCGTTAATTTGATCAACGAGCTTAGAAAGTATGCGGATTATGTCAATGAAGGATACTTAGGAATGATTCGTATCACCAATTTTGAAGGCTTAGCGTTGAAAATCAAAAAGGCATTTCGTAATGTCGGTGTTTCTGATTTCGTATTTGAAAAAAGCAACGGCGCGATTCTATTTGGATGCAACGGTGATTTATACACTATCGAATCGGAAAAAGACTTGATCCCGTTGTTATTCGGTCCCGTTGATTTCGATACTCAAGATATTTTTAAGCCCGAGACGGCGCAAAAATTAAAAACACTTTTACCACTACCGCTTTGGATTTGGGGTTGGGACTCAGTATGAAGTTTGTCTGTTTTCTGGGGGTATTTTTGGTCTTGTCCTCGTGCAATCAGAATAAAAAATTAGAAGAAGATTTAGGCGTCAAAGTTAGCTCGGAACAGTTTGAAAAAACCGTTATTGAAGCTTGGGGTGATGATAATATTCTGACCATCAAGAAAGATGATTATGCGTATATCGAAAAAAGCATTTCGTTAAACTACGGCCCGATGCAGAAATCGTTTGGTAAGGCTATGACGGTGACTAACATTGAAACCGATGCCGATATTGTAAAACATCACTTGGTGATTCAGTCAGAAGAAATTCAAAACGGAACACAGTCTAAATTATCTACTCGTGAACGAGTCCTTTCGGTGAAGAAAGCAACGGCGGCATCGCAAGCGTTATCGCCAACTGTTAAACTGGAAAACTTAGAGGACGAAATCCAAGCGACACCATTCGAAAATTTTCTAGATACTCTTGGTTTGTGCAGCGTTCAGACAATCGAGTGCTATAACTTGAAAGTTGAAAACTTTGAAGAGGCCGTACCTACAGAGGTTGAAGGCAACAACTGTCGTTTCTTTGAAGGTTGTAAATGGAAAGGTAAAAAAGTTTCCTTCGTGGTTCGTATTCCATATAAAGAAGATGGATCTGATGAAGTTAAAAAGCAGAATAATATAATTTCTTTCAAGATCGTACATAACATGCCCTACTTGTTTAAAATGGTAGAGTATTGTTTTGAAGGTCTTTCTGAGTATCAAAATCAAAAATTCCCGGTTAAAGTCTGTACCCAAGTCAAAGATACAATTAAGGGACAATAATCAAAACTTAAGTCTATTCAGTTTGTATCATTACTAGCCGATCTGGTTAGTAATGAATATCAAGAGTGTGCTCAACCCTAACGCGATAAATTCGGTCAAGAATGTCGACAGAGCGGAAAGAACTATTCAATCCGATTCGACCCATGACCGTGATCCCAATAGCAATTCCGGCTATGATCAAAATCGTAAAAATAGTCAGCCACTTACCGAAGAAGAAATCGAACACGCATTAGAACATCTAAAAGGTTTAGCTTTTGTGAAAGAGCACGGCTGGGTCATTGAAATGCAAACGGAAGGTAACGCTCGGTTTGTGTTAGTGAAAGACGCCGTCGGCACATTAATCCGCCGATTTCCAGAAAGTGAACTCAGAACTTTGCCGGTCGACCTTGACGATAAAAAGGGCCAACTCCTCAAGAAAACCGCCTAATCTGGCGCTATTCCTGCAATTTAAATGAATCATGAGAATGGTTAGCACTGCCAGCGGGTGATCGTTTTCTGGGCACTGAGAGTGCGTTGTCGGCATCGGCGCAACGTCAGCTTTTCCGCCAACTCTCGGATCCACGGCATCTAGATTTTTCCAAGCAAAATCAGTAACATAAGACTTTTCTCTTGCTTATTTTTTAGTATCTATGCTAAAGATCACACTTACGCCTGAACTTTATATTTGAACCTACATTTTTAGACTAGGAATTGGACTAATGCTATATCAGTGGCTCTACTCGCTCAGTAACGAATTTTCTGCTCTTAACATTTTTAGATACATCACAGTTAGAACCTTCATCGCTTTCTTTACCGCATTTTTCTTGAGCTTAATTTGGGGACCGATTTTTATCCGTCGCATGATTGAGCGTCACTATGGACAGGCCATCCGTGATGATGGTCCACAAACACATAAGAAAAAATCAGGTACACCTACAATGGGTGGCGGTTTGATTTTATTATCAACGCTGATTCCTTGTTTTTTGTGGGTGGATATGCGTAATCCATTTGTTTGGTCAGTGTTGATAATTACTTGGGGATATGGCGCCATCGGTTACGTCGATGACTATTTAAAAGTGAGTAAGAAAAATACAAAAGGTTTGTCTGGAAAAATTCGTCTTCTGGGTGAGTTTCTGATTGCCGGTGTCACTCTGTACGTTTTGATTACGTATCATGGTCTTTCAACACATGTCGTTTTTCCTTTCGTTAAAGGACTACAATTTGATTTAGGCTATTTCTACGTTGCTTTTGGATCGTTAGTTATCGTTGGAACCGCGAACGCTGTAAACTTAACAGATGGCTTGGATGGTTTAGCGATTGTTCCTGTTGTGATTTCTGCAACGACATTAGGTTTATTCGCCTACGTTGCTGGTCATGCGGGAATTGCGAACTACCTGCAAATTCCTCATGTGTCAGGTGCCGGCGAATTGACTCCTGTGGCGGCAACCATCGTGGCGGCTGGTCTAGGTTTCTTATGGTTCAACACATACCCTGCGCAAGTGTTCATGGGTGACGTGGGCAGTTTAAGCTTGGGTGGATTTCTAGGCACAATGGCAGTACTAACAAAGAATGAAATCTTAATGGTGATTCTTGGTGGTGTGTTTGTTGTTGAAGCGTTGAGCGTAATCACTCAAGTTATTTCTTTCAAATTGACGGGTAAGCGTATTTTTAAAATGGCGCCGATTCATCATCATTTTGAACTTAAAGGTTTAACAGAAACTAAAATCATCGTGCGATTCTGGATTATCTCGATTTTATTAGCGGTTCTAAGTTTAGCGACATTGAAAATTAGATAGTTGGTTTTAAAAATTTAATAGGCGAAAGAGGCTATATGTATAAAGAGTTATCGGAATTAAAAGACAAGCGTATCCTAGTAGTGGGTTTGGGAAAAACGGGCGTATCATTATGTCATTTTCTAACTCAGCATGGAGCGCAAGTTACAGTTACTGATCATAAATCAAAACCAGAACTATCAGCTCAGTTGGAACCACTTGAGGGAATGCCAATCAAGTTTGAATTGGGTTCGCATTCACCAAAAACATTCTTGCAGCAAGATCTAGTTATTTTGAGCCCAGGTGTTTCGCCTATTTTGAAAATTTTCGAATACGCTCGCAGCCAAGGTATCAAAATCACAGGAGAGTTTGAATTCGCTCAAGGTTTTATTAAAGAACCAATGGTGGGTGTTACAGGAACAAATGGTAAGACCACAGTTGCGCGTTTAGCTGAAGCCATGTTGAAAAACAGCGGTATCACATGCTGGGTCGGTGGATCGAATGAGCGTCCATTAACTGACTACTTACGTTTCAATGAAAAAACACAAGTTGTGATTATCGAAGTGTCTGCATTCATGTTAGAGCATACGGAATCATTCAACCCGTCAAACATAGTATTTACAAATTTAGCAGAGAATCATTTAGACCGTTATCGTTCGATGGAAGAATACATCAATGCGAAACGTCGCGTGTTCAGAAACACAAATCAAATGACGACATCTATCTTAAATGCCGATGACAACGCTGTTGTTGAGCTTGCACGTGATCCAGCGGTTCAACGTGGTAAGATTTTCTATTTCTCTCGCAAACAAGCATTAGAGCCACAAATCATGAATATCGGTGGCGCTGTAAATATCGTGGACGAAGTTCGTGTGCGCACGGGTCCTGATGTGGAAGTGTTTTCGATCAAAAACATGAAGTTGCGTGGTAAACACAGCGTTGAAAACGTCATGGCCGCGTTACTTGTATCACGTGAACATGGCGCTACTAAAGAAGCGATTCAAAAAACAATTGATACTTTTGACAGCCTTCCTCACCGAATTGAATATGTTCGTAAGGTTCGCGGCGCGATTTTCTACAACGATTCAAAAGCCACGAATGTTCATGCGGTCTTACGTTCATTAGATACATTTGATGAAAACGTAATTTTGATCATGGGCGGTAAAGATACAAATCTGAATTACGAGCCTTTAAGAAATATGATCAAACGCAAGGTCAAGACTTTGATCCTGGTTGGTGAAGCAAAAGAACGCATTAATCGCGAGTTAGGCGATTTTTCTGAGACTTTCTTGATCGGAACTTTTGAAGAAGCTGTTTTGATAGCATTCCATAAGACTAGGATTGGCGATATCGTATTGCTAAGTCCGGGGTGTTCGTCTCATGATATGTTTGATAGTTACGAGGAACGTGGAGACTACTACAAACAGATTATTAAGAAGTTTCAATAATCGTTTTGATATAGACGTTTCCTTAGCTATCTTATAATCTATTTAAGGAATAAATAAGGAGACGTCCATGTTATCAAAAAGGAATTTGGTAGGGATTGTACTAGCAAGCACAGTTCTATTCGCAGGTTGTTCAACCGCGTACAAAACAAGACAAGAAGAAAAAACTAAAGTAGCCGCAACAACAGGTCACTACTGTGAATTTGTAAATGGCGATGCTCACAATGACGTCGATGTTGAGTTAACTCTGCAAATGACTAAAAAATGTGACCTAAATAAACCATACACAATGACTAATTATAAAAATGCGTCAGATATTTTCGGTATCGTTTATTGCTGCAATTATCAAAAAGGTAAAGCACCAGCGGGTAACAATGCAAAACCTGCGGATGGGTTAGATTAAACATAAATGCTAAGAGCGTTATCATCGAATCTATTTCTAGCCATGCTAACATTAGTAGGGCTAGGGATTGTTCAAGTTTATAGTTCTAGTTACATATTTGCCTTTGAAAATTATGGTGATGGATTGTTTTTTCTAAAAAAGCAAATTCTGTTTACGATCGTAGGCTTCGTTGCTTTCTTTGTAGCATTTAAAATTCGTTTAGAATGGTTTGAAAAGTTAAGCTGGGTGATGTGGGTAGTTTCGACATCCTTAGTGGCGTTGACTTTGATTCCAGGAGTCGGTGTTCGCGTAGGCGGCGCTATTCGTTGGATACAATTACCTTTTGGTTTTCGGTTTGAACCAGCCGAGTTGTTAAAGATGAGTGTAATATTTTTCTTATCGACTCTTTTGTTTTCTGAAAAGAATTGGATATCTCAGCGAAGTTTGGCGGCGCGATTTGTATTGTTTGTGGCTCCATTTGGAATGCTTTTGAAGCAACCTGATTTCGGTAGCTTCATGATTCTATTTGTTACTACAGTTAGTTTATTATTTCTTTCTGGATTGTCATGGAAATGGATCGCAGGTGGCGCGGCCGTTTCATTGCCAGCATTTTATTTTCTAGTTATGCGAGTCGATTATCGCCGAGCCCGTATCGCGGCCTTTTTAGATCCATGGTCAGATCCAGAACGTAAAGGTTTTCAAGTGATTCAATCGATGCTCAGTTTTCATTCTGGTGGCGCAAGCGGTGCCGGATTGGGCAATGGCCAAGGTAAGTTGTTTTTCCTTCCCGAAGCTCACACCGATTTTACACTGGCCGTATTTGGCGAGGAACTCGGTTTTATCGGTTTAGTGATCTTGATGAGCTTGTATGCCTATATTGTGTTTCGTATTTTTCAAATTGGTATTTTAACTAAATCTGCTTTTTATAAATCAATTTGTATCGGTGGCGGTGTTTTATTTGGTTTAAATTTTCTAATTAATGCAGGTGTTACAATGGGATTGTTCCCAACCAAAGGTTTAACTATGCCGTTCCTAAGTTACGGTGGTAGCTCTTTAGTAGTGTTTATGTTTCTGTTTGGTGTGCTTGTTAATATCGAGAAAAATACAGAAAGAAGTTTGAATTGAAAACAATCATTATCGCGGGTGGGGGAACAGGTGGACACATCTATCCGGCCCTTACCATTGCTAAATCCATCCAAAGTTTGAATCCGGATTTAAAAGTTGAATTCGTGGGTACTCCAGATGGATTAGAATCTAAAATTATTCCTAAGCACGGATTTGCGATTTCTTTTATTTCTGTTGGCAAATTGAATTACAAAGGCGGCTTTCTTAGAAAATTGAAAACTCTGTTTCAATTGCCATGGGCATTTGTGAAATCTTTGGCGCTAGTCATAGAAAAGAAACCGATTTTGGTATTGGGCGTGGGCGGCTATGCTTCGGGTCCATTTGTTCTAGCTAGTTCGGTTTTAGGAATTCCAACGGCTCTATGGGAGCCTAATGCACATCCTGGTATGACCAATCGAATGCTGGCTCGATTTGTACGTAAAACATTTTTAGTATTTGAAGAAAGCCGAAAATACATGAAGTCTAAAAAGTTTGAGGTATTGGGTCTGCCTGTCCGTGAAGAAATTGAAAAGTTAAATTCTATTGAACCTAAAAAGGACGACGACAAGATATTTAAAATACTAGTTTTTGGGGGTTCTCAAGGAGCTCGCGCTATTAATAATTGCGTATCTGCGATGATGAAAGAATTTAAATTTGAAGACGTGGAAATCGTTCATCAAACGGGTCCTTTGGATTTCAAATCCGTTGAGGCCACATATGCAGGACAAGCGAATGTTAAAGTGATGGAGTATCTGTACGATATCGAAAGCTACTATATTTGGGCTGACATGGTCATTTGCCGTGCAGGTGCTAGCACTTTGGCGGAATTGGCAGCCGCTAAAAAACCAAGCATTCTAGTTCCACTTCCCACAGCGGCGGATGATCATCAAAAAAAGAACGCGCTCTCACTAGTTAATAAAAATGCTGCCCGGTTAATTGAACAAAAAGATTTGACCCCAGGGGTACTTTTTAATTTAATCGGAGAGCTTCGCAGTCAGCCTGGATTATTGAAAAAAATGAGTGAAAATGTTCAGTATTTTTATCAGCCTCAGGCGGCAAGAAAAATAGCGGAAAAGTTAATTAATCTGCAATTTGATAACGAGTAGTCTGATGATGTTTAAAAAATCTAAATTTCATTTTATTGGTATCGGTGGCATTGGAATGTGTGGATTGGCCGAACTTTTAAAAAATATGGGCCACGAAGTTAGTGGTAGTGATTTATCTGAAAATGCCAATACAGAAGATTTAAAGCGAAAAGGTGTTCGCGTATTTATAGGGCATGATCAATCTCATTTAGGTGATGTTGATGTCGTTGTGTATAGCTCTGCTGTCAAACAAGATAACCCAGAATGGATTGCGGCCAAGACTAAGCAAATTCCGGTGATCCCTAGGGCCGAGGCTTTAAGTGAAATCATGCGCTCAAAACGAGGCATCGCGGTGGCGGGGACTCATGGCAAAACGACGACTACGAGTTTAATTTCATCGGTTTTTTTACAAGCTAATTTGAGTCCGACTATTGTAGTGGGTGGCCGATTTGAAAAAATCGGATCGACTGCATTGCTTGGCAGTGGCGAGTGGATGATTGCCGAAGCTGATGAAAGCGATGGCAGTTTTCATAAATTGACGCCAGAGATTTCGATCATCACTAATATTGATTCCGATCACTTGGATTTTTATAAAACGTTTGAAAATGTTCAGAAATCATTTTCCCAATTTGCTCAACGTATTCCATTTTATGGTTCCGTTGTAGTATGTGGTGATGACAAAGTAACAAAAAACTTGTTCGAAAATTTTCCTAAACGTATTTTTTTCTACGGATTCTCTACCGATAATGATTTTTATCTTAAAGGTGAGAAAAGCGAATACGGCATTTTTACTCATGATAAAAAGACGGATAAAGAAACGGAAATGGGTCGATTATCGTTGCAAGTTCCAGGACGACATAATGCTTTGAATGCACTGGCTGCATTTGTGGCTGCTTACCAAGCCGGTATTCCGGTGGATACTATCTTGGCTGGATTAAAAAATTTCCAAGGTGTAGATCGTCGTTTTCAATTCAAGGGCAACATGGGAACGGTTCAAGTGTATGATGATTATGGTCATCACCCTACGGAGGTTCGTGCTGTACTTGAAGCATTCAAAGAAAAGTTCCCAGACCAAAGACTGGTGACGATGTTTCAACCCCATCGGTATTCACGAACCCAAAGCTGTTGGAATGAATTTATCAATTGTTTCTATCTAACTGATGTTCTGATTTTAACGGATATATACGCAGGTGGCGAATCGCCGATTCCCAACGTCAGTGCCAAGCGTCTGTACGAGGAAATTCGCTTGGATAACAAGTTCTACATACCTAACAATGCAACAAAATTGGATAGTCTGAAAAAGATTTTGCAACCCGGGGATATATTTCTAACTCTTGGTGCTGGCGACAATTGGAAAACAGGCATGGCTTTGTTAGGTCCTGCGAAATAGCCATAGTATTGATCCCGCAATAAACATCACATAGAATTAAAGAGTCGATTAATTTTTCGAAAAGGAATTATATGAAAAATATGTTGTCTCTATTATCGTCTGTTGTGTTGTTTCTTGGTGTTTCTTCAGTTCAAGCTAATCCATTCGGTGATGCCACTAAAGCATTAAACAACGCGGGAAACTCTGTTAATCAAGCGGGCGAGGAATTAGCTAAAAAACAAGCCGAAGCAGAGGCTCATAATAAAGCGGAAGCTGATAAAGTGGCAGCCGCAGCAAAAGCAGCTGAAGATCAAAAAAAAGCTGAGGCAGACAAAGCCGCAGCGGCTCAAAAACAATTAGAAGCTCAAAAGAAATCTGAGGCTGATAAATTAGCCAACGCTCAAAAAAATATAGATGATAAAAAGAAAGTAGAAGCTGATAAAATGGCCGCTGCCCAAAAACAATTGAATGCTAGAAAAAAAGCGGAGACTGAAAAAATAGCAGCTGCCCAAAAGCAAGCTGAGGTAGCTAAGCAAACGGCCGCGCAACATGCAGACACTGGCCATTTAAAAGCGGTGACGGCCGCGGGTGCTAGTCAAGTTCAGCAAGGTGCCGCTACGGCTCAAGCTGCTGGTGCTAATGCAAAAGCAGCGACAGTTAAAACTGTAGATCAAGTTAAAGCCGCTGCAGCGAATGTTAAAGTTCCTGAGGTAAAAGCACCAGAAGTGAAAATGCCGGTAGTTAAAACCCCAGAAGTGAAAGTTCCCGTGGTTAAAGCTCCGGCGGTAACGGCTCCTCAAGTTAAGGCTCCGACCCTAACTCCTCCATCAGTGAATCCTCCGCAAGTTAAAATGCCAGGACAATAGTTAATGTTGAAAGTATCGTTTCTTTTATTTGCTTGCGTAGCGGTTCTTTCCAGCTGCGCCGTTTTGCATAGTGTTCAGATTGGCGAAATCGAAAGTTCTCCAGATTTGGCATCTGTTCCGTTTGAAATCAAAGTCAGCGAATTCGGCATTGACTTAAATGATGTAAAAACAACGGGGCGTATTCTGATGGATAAAAATAGTTCGGACAAAGCTAATGATGCACTTACTGCCATTCAATATTTCCAAATGGGTCCACACACCGGTGCTGGCGTATACAGTATTAACTACGTAGATCATTTGGAAAATAAAGTACGCGAGCAGTGTCCTAGCGGTCGAATCACAGGTTTAATGAGCATTCGTGAAACGGCAGAATATCCTATTGTTAAAGGTGAGATTGTTAAAATTAAGGGCTTTTGTTTAAAGAGCAAAAGGGAAAATTTATGAAATTTAGTTTTTTAGGTGTTTTGCTAGTTGTGCTAAGTGGTTGCGTATCTTTGAATTCTGTTTCTTTGACCTCGGTACCGGCTGATAGAAGCAAGCGTGTGGCTGCGGCTTCAGAGCGGTTCATTTTCATGGGCTTTAATTTTGATAATGATTATGTGAATTCAATTACGTCGGATTTGAAAACTCAGTGTCCAAACGGCACGGTGAGTGGGGTTTTGACTAAATCTGAATCTATCAATTATTTTCTTTTTATTTTCTGGAAAAGCAGAGTGAGCGCAAGTGGTTATTGTGTGCCAGGAAAAATGGCGTCGGCAAACGATATCATCAGAAAACGTAAGCCAACGGATGACGGTAGCGATCCAGCTCCAGCTGAAACAACGGAGCCAGCGGTACAATGATGACGAAAAAAATATTTCTTTTTATTTTTACGATCACACTTTCGACGTTGATCGGCTGTACTTACAGCGTTCATCAAGTGCCGCTATCTGATTTTAGACCTTATGCAGATGCTAAGTCTGGAAAGCCAATCGAGGCTCGTGGTAGCCAATTTGTTGTAATGGGATTTGCGCAAGAAACTAGTTATGTCGAGAACGCATACAAGCAACTGCAAAACCAATGCACAGATGGAACGGTGACGGGCATTGCTGCCAAATCCTACTCGGAACATGGTTTCTTCTCGTGGACTAATCATATTCATATGCAAGGATTATGCGTTCAACGTTAGTTTTTAAATAGGGAGGGGGTTTTTACGCCGCTCGTTTCCTTGAATTATTTTTTTCCAAATTGCCACTATCTTGTTCTGTTCGTTTAATGAATCACTGGTGCTGGCAACTTCTTCGGCACTGACCGCATTTAATTGTGTTACTTTGTCTAGCTCAAGAACGGAGCGATTGATAGCCTCCATTCCAGATGATTGTTCTTGAGATGCATTTGCAATTTCAGAATTCAACACGTTTACTTTTTCAACAGCCACCACAATACGATGTAATGATTGACCGCTTTCTTTAATTAAGGTAGAAATCTCTTTTTCAGAGACTGACGACTTTTGTGCACGTGCCGCCTCAACGGCAGCATTCAGAGCAAGTAGATTTGTTTGAAAAGAAATGTCGTCAATCACATTTGTTATTTCTTCAATTTTTTTCGATGAATTAGCAATCTCGTCCATAGATTTAATTAATTGGTTTACCTGAGATTGACCTTCTTGGGCTTGTGCCTGGCATTCTATTGCAATGGCTCTTGTGATATTGCATCGGATTTGCCAGGGAAGTGGGGAATCAATGTTTCTTGAGGTTGATGCTATTTTAAGATGAAAGTCGAGGTGACCGCAAACAAGAGTTCATGAAGATGTGTGTTTTATTGTGAAACGCTTGTTGTTGGCCTATACTTATCTTGAACCATGATAAAAAGCCTTCTTAAAATTTGTATTACACTAGTGTTGATTCCTGGTCTGATTGCCGGTGCCGTGTGGTATCTAAATCAAAAACGTTTTTTCGATCTAACTGAGCTCGATTTCAAAACAGAGTTCAGCCGCGAGAACAGAAGCGGCAAACCGATTTTAGAAAATGAAATCAAAATATTGTCGAAAAAGTTAGACGAATTCAAGGGAACATCATTGTTTGAAGTGGATTTAGAAAAAATTCAGCAAACAATCGAGTCTGAAAACTGGGTTAAGTCAGTTGAAATATATAGAGAATGGCCGAACAAATTAAAAATCGTTATCGACGTCTATGACGTCGTTCTTCTGTATTGGATGAACGAAAAGAAAATATTTCCAATACTAGAAAACAATCGATTGCTTGAGCCTCTGACGGTTGGGCAAGCGCCGGATCGCACGGTGACCCTCGAGAAAAAAATATTTGCTGAATCTAAAGTTAGAAAAAAAGCGATTGATTTGCTTAATAGTCTGCCTAGTAGTGGATCTTTTTCTGCCGCAAAAATATCTGAAGTCGGTTTTGATTCCAAAGAAGGATTTTGGACAGAGCTGATGAACAAAGAGTTGCGAGTGAAATTAGGAAATGAAAACTTCGAAAGTAAATCGCTAAGAGTTTCACAAGTTATTGATTACATCGAGAACAAACAAATTGAAGCACGCGTCATAGATGCTAACCTTTCTCAAAAAGTTCTTGTCAGGTTGCGTAAGGAACCCTAAGCTAAAGTTATAGGACCAAAAGTATAGGGTCCTGATACCTATTTTAAAATCTAGGATGATTTTAAATGTTCGAATTTATTGTTTCGACACTTGTTATTTGCAAGCCGGTTGAACGTAACGTTCGCATACTTAAGGACAAGAATGACTGGTCTAAAAAGTGGACACAAATCTAAATTTCCCGTACTCGCTGGTATTGATATCGGTTCGACGAAAGTATGTTTCGTCATTGGTATCGTAAACGAAGATAATAAAATTGAAATCGTTGGCGTAGGCCGTGCTCCAAACGCTGGTATCCGACAAGGTATTGTCGTGAATATCGAAGCGACTCAGAATTCTATCAAAAAAGCAAAAGACGAAGCGGAATTGATGGCTGGTTATCAAGTGGAAGAAGCTTGGGTTGGCGTCAGTGGAACTCATATTAAATCGTTTGATTCTAAGGGCATGATTGCCATTAAAAATAAAGAAGTAGCGCAATCTGATATTGAGCGCGTAATTGAAGCAGCTAAAGCCGTTGCGGTTCCGGCGGATCGACAAGTTTTACACGTATTGCCTCGCGAATACAAAGTCGACACTCAGGATGGAATTTCGGATCCTATCGGTATGTCAGGCATTCGATTAGAAGCGAATGTTCACATCGTTACCGGCGGACAAACTGCCATCAATAATACAATAAAATGTGTGGAAAAAACTGGGGTTAAGATTAACAACCTAGTTTTGGATCCTTTGGCAGCTTCTATTGCTGTTGTTTCTGAAGATGAAAAGTCTTTAGGGGTATGTGTTGTTGATATGGGCGGCGGAACTTGCAATTTACTTTATTACGTAAATGGCAGTGTGGCTCATACAAGTGTGATCCCAGTTGGCGGTCAGCATTTCACTCATGACGTGGCGATCGGATTAAGAACGCCGCAATTGGCAGCAGAAATTTTGAAAATCAATCACGGCTACGCGATCGGATCTCAGGTGGAAGATGTTGAGACTATCGACGTACAAGGCGTGGGCGGTCGCAAATCTCGCGAAATTCCAAAACGTGATTTAGCCGACGTTATCGAAGCCCGTGCTGAAGAAACATTGAATTTGATTTACCATGACATGAAAATGAGTGGCTTGTTGCCAATGCTTGGTTCTGGTGTTGTCCTTACGGGTGGAGCCAGTCAATTAGCAGGGTTAGTAGAAATGGCGGAATTTATTTTTGAAATTCCAGTTCGTCGTGGGATGCCTTCAAATGTGGGCGGTCTTACTGACGTAGTTAAATCAGCAGAATACGCAACGTCTGTTGGTTTGATCCAATACGGTTACAATCAAAATAGAAATTTATACATAAAACTTGGTCAGGAAATGAAAAGCTCGGAAGCTGGAGATGGGCTGACAAGAAAGATTAAAGATTTTTTCGGGCAAATTTTTTAACGGGGGAGTGGGCATGTTTGAACTCGAAGAGAACATAAATATTGGGGCAAATATTAAAGTAGTCGGTGTTGGTGGCGGCGGTAGTAACGCAGTGACAACAATGATCGAAGGCGCTATGTCTGGCGTGGAATTTATCGTAGCTAACACAGACATCCAAGCATTGAACGCAAATAAAGCATCTACAAAAATTCAATTGGGCTTAGATCTTACAAAAGGATTAGGGGCAGGGGCTAATCCAGATATCGGTCGCCGAGCAGCGATTGAATCTTACAACGAGATCGTAGAAAAATTAGAAGGCGCAGACATGGTATTCGTGACTGCGGGAATGGGTGGAGGCACCGGCACTGGCGGCGCTCCAGTTGTAGCTAAAATTGCTCGTGAGTTAGGCGCGCTAACTATCGGGGTTGTAACAAAGCCATTCATGTTCGAAGGTAAAAAACGTGGAAAGCACGCGGAAGCTGGTTTACAGGAATTGCAAGACAATGTGGATACTTTAATTGTCATCCCAAACCAAAAGCTTCTTAGCATCGCCGGGGAAAAAACTCCGTTATTAGAGACGTTTAAAAAAGCAGATGAAGTTTTACTTCAAGCCGTTAAAGGTATTTCAGATTTAATTAACATCCGTGGTTTGATCAACTTAGACTTCGCGGATATCCGTACTGTTATGAAAGAAAAAGGTATGGCGATCATGGGTACTGGTTCTGCGAAAGGTGAAAACCGCGCAGTGGAAGCAGCCACATTCGCTATTTCGTCTCCTCTTCTTGAAAACATCAAGATCGATGGCGCTACCGGCATTATCATCAATGTTACTGGTGGTAGTGATCTTAGTCTTTACGAAGTTAATGAAGCTTCGACTCTTATCACTGAAGCTGCTCATGAAGATGCAGAAATTATCTTCGGTGCGGTTATCGATGATTCATTGGGTGACGAAGTTCGCGTAACGGTTATCGCAACTGGCTTTAACGAACACGAAGAAAAGAAAAACTCTGTTCAAGATGCCTTCACTGGAATGCAGAACTTTTTAAATACAGCTCCGATCCAAATGCCGGCGCTGAATATTCCTCCGCCATCAATTAATCCAGCGATGTCATCATCGGCGGGATTAAATTTTGAATTGCCACCGATCTCTGCAGTTCAAAACTCAGTTAGTCAATTTACTCATGAAGCAATGCCTACAGTTGGAGATGCTCCAGTTATGCAGCAACCAGTGATTCAACAACAGCCGGCGGCGCCTCAGCCTCAAATGACGGCTCACGAAGCGGCTCCATCCGTGATTTCACCCAATGAATCTTTGTTGAACGCACGTGATATGCTGATGGCTAAAGCACGCGCTTTCAAAGAAAGCCAAGATTTGAAAAGCAAACATGTTGGTCCAGAGCAACTTTCAATGATGATGGAAAATGAATCGGCGTCATTGGAAGAGGCACGCAAAATGGCTCGTGATGTTTTATCTTCAAGCTTCCATGGTCAAAACTTGGACGTTCCTTCTTTCATCAGAAAACGTCAAAGCATGGACTCAGACAATAAAAGCGAGTAGTGGCTAGTTATTTTATTTCCGATATTCATATAAAAAGCCTAGATGAGAATTCATCTAGGCTTTTGCTTTTGTTCTTCAGAGAAATCTGGTCAAAATCACCAGGCGATGTTTATTTGCTGGGTGATATTTTTGATATTTGGGTTTCGGATCACTCTGTTTTTATTAAACGCTATCAACCTATCATCGATGAGTTAAAAAAAATAAAATCTCTGGGTCACAAGGTTATCTATTTCGAAGGAAATCATGATCTTCATTTAAAAAAATATTGGCAGCTAGTTTTAGGCTTCGAAGTTTTTTTCGATGTAGGTTATTTTGATATCGAAGGGAAAGTCTTTCGCCTAGAGCACGGCGATCTTATTAATTTAGAGGATGAGACCTATCAATGGTGGAGAAAGTTTCTACGCTCGCCGATGATGATCATTCTGGGCGCCAATTTACCAGGCGCCTTCTGGAATTTCGTCGCAGAAAAATACAGTCATCAAAGCCGAAAAATGAGCTCGGCCTATCGTGATCAAAGAAAGGCCGAGATTGTAGAAATGATTCGCGTCCATGCTCCGAAAGCCCATCAAGAAAAAAGTTTCGACGTCATCATCTCTGGCCACATGCATGTTGTAGACGACTTTGAAACCACAACTGATAACGGAAAAAAAATCCGCTCCATAAATCTGGGCAGCTGGCTAGACGGCGCCAAAATCCTAAAATACGAAAACAACACATTCATCTGGCTCACCGGCCCAGAATTTAAATAGAGAGTACCTCCTAACATTCTGATACCCTCTCTGATTTATTTAAGTGACTGTGCCGCCTGAACGGAAGCTGTCTCAGAAATTAAACTGTATAGCGATTTCGTTAAAATTCGTTTTTGTCGTACTTATAGTGCTGTAGTTTTCGCCGGCTGCTAGGAATATATGTACTAATGGAAAATAATAGATTCCGATGTCGACACTGTCCACATAGTACTGAGTATCAGAAATGATGTCGTCACTATAAGTTCGAGTTATCGTCGTATCAATCCACGACGTGGGAAGAAAACGCAAGGATACTGATTTAGAAGTTTCAGATAGGCTATCAAGGGTGTTGGCTACGTTCGAGAATAGAGAACTTAAAATATCGGATCGATTCAATTTTGTTTTTAAGGTTTCTACGTCTTGATCGTAGCGAAAGCGGTAGTACGATCCGGTCAATTCAAACCATGAAATCGGGAATACAGAAAAAGATAGCCCGGAAGAAGTTTGTTCTAAACTGAAGTCAAATTTTCTGCGTGCGAATGTTTTCGACTGATCCATGCCGATGCGTTCGCCTTTAACCTTTATTCCAAAATTTGGTTTAAAACCGTCGTCATCTTCATTATAGAAAAATTTTTGGCCAACTTCTCCTGCGAGAGTTTTTGTTTTTAGTTCCTCGGCAGAGTTGCCGTATAGGCTTGTCGTTATATTTAAAGATAGAAAACGAGGAGTGATTATCTGTATTCCAATATTTTTGTTATCGGAATCAGATTGGTCGAGAGTATTTTTAGATTTCGTATAACCTAAATATCCTTCAAAGAACGTGTCTTCATCTTTGATATAGGATTCATTGTTAACTGCGAGATCTATGCTGGAATTTTCTAATGTAGATGTGTTATTCTTTGTGAGCTTTATGTTGTGGGCATTGCCTATTGTTGAAAACAAAAGAGGAAAAAGAACAACGCCCAAACATTTCATATTTTAGAAATTATAAGTGTAACCTAAAACGCCCTGAATACCTGACATTGTGGTTGCCATATCGTTTTGATCGTATTCAACTTCGCGGCCGTTTTGAGCTTGAGTGAAGCCTGTCAATGTTCCACTGACACTGTCTGCGACATTGCGTTCAATCGGAAGATAGCGAACGTTACCTTCTAGTGTCATGCAATGATTTTCAGTAAAACAGAACTCCGCACCAAGGCCAGCTTGCGCGCCAAAATTAGAACCAGAGTAACTTAGCGAAGCATCGCCTTGCTTCACTTCCCCTTTTAAGTAACCAAATCCAACCCCGGCTTGCATGAAGAAGCGGATGAAGCTGTTTTCTAGAGGATAAAGTCTTAGTAATGGAAAGAACGTAAAACCACTTAAGCTGTGATTGTAATCACCTACCGTGTTGCCGGAGCCTTTGCCTGATTCTGTAAAGTAAGACGGTCTAAAAACAAGCGCAAAGATTGATCCGCTAAAACGATATTGATACTGAATGAAAAAGTCATACGCTGAATTTAAGCTCTTTGTGGATACTCCACCTTGAGTTGAATTCACCGAATCTATGATCGAATTTAAATCTTTTTGATCAGCCGATACCGTAGTTAAACCTGCTGTGATGGAATGACCGCCGCTTCCGCCGCCACCGCGAGCTGCAAATACGTCTTCCGCAGATAAAATAATTATCGATAATGATAAAAGAATTATAAATAAAATCCGTTTCATAAAAATATCTCCTGACAAAGTTGCGCGAAAAAGTGCAAAAAAAACCTATAAAGTTGCCCTTATAGGTTCTAATACTAATTGTTTAAGTGCAAGTCGAGCTATTGAGCTCGATTAAAGACCGGGAGCTGGTGCTGCTGGCGCTGGAGCCGGAGCTGGTTGGCCAGTCGGAACTTTCATTGGAGCTGATGGCGTGATACCGCGGTTACCGTATACGATCGTGCAGAACTGCGCCCAGAATCCCAAGATATTAGTATAGGATTGTTCAACGTGTGAAACTTGAGTTACGTTCGCTGCTTTTGCTGCGGCAGTGATACTTGCATCACCCAAGGCAACTAAACCTAAATAGCTAGAAGCGCAGGCTTGGCCGTGCATCGCACCTCTTGGAGCACCTGTTGCATTGATTGGACCTTGAACATCAGAATATAACATACCGCTGATTGGTTGTCCTGAAGCGCAGCCTGTTATATAAGCAGAAGAGAATGCTAATCCGCAAGCTAATACAAATTTAAATACGTTCATAAAATTCCTTTTTTATATGGTTAAATAGCATCTACTCTAAAAGGGTGATAGTTTCTATTTGGAATGTCAAAGGTAAAAAATGAAAAAGAAATACACTGAAAAAGATCTTGTTGAAACAAAAATTGCGACGATCGCTGAACAAAACCCCCAGTTTTTACGAATGCAAACCGATGCCGTACAGCTTAGTAATTCACAGAAAACGATTCGTGAATTCGTACTTCATCCGGGTGCTGCACTAATAATTCCTGAAATTAAAAAAGGCGAGTTGTTGTTTGTGAAACAGTATCGATACCCGTTGAAACAAATATTCTTAGAGCTGCCTGCTGGAAAAATAGATAAAGGTGAAAAATCGATCGAGACCGCAAAACGAGAACTCAGAGAGGAAGTGGGTTATACAGCGAGGACTATGAAGTATGTGACCTCGATTCATCCTGTAATTGGTTATGGTGATGAAGTGATACATATTTATTTAGCGCGTGGATTAAAATTCGTAGGCGACTCGCCGGATGAGGGC
Organism: Bdellovibrio sp. 28-41-41; assembly: GCA_002256935.1. Classification (GTDB taxonomy): domain Bacteria; phylum Bdellovibrionota; class Bdellovibrionia; order Bdellovibrionales; family Bdellovibrionaceae; genus UBA2316. The sequence continues at coordinate 2,660 of NCGL01000051.1, read as the reverse complement.
GAGTTTTTGATTCCGCAAGTTTTAACGTTGAAGCAGGCGATGGAAAAAATAAAACGACATAGGATCACAGATGTGAAAACTCAAATCGCTTTGTTTTGGTACGAGAAAATTCTTAAAGGTCTTTGGTAGACAAAATGAAAGTAAATTCGACAGCTTTTTCTTTTAATTTTTCATAGCGGCCCGAACTGCCGCCATGGCCTGATTCCATATCTGTTTTCAATAGAATCAACGAATTAGACGTGTTTGATTCGCGTAATCGCGCCACCCATTTGGCTGGTTCCCAATACTGTACCTGTGAATCATGCAGACCCGTGGTCACCAGCAGGTGAGGATAGCTGGCTTTCTTTACGTTATCGTAAGGTGAGTACTGTAAAATATAGTCATAGAATTTTTTTTCGTTTGGGTTGCCCCACTCGTCATATTCACCCGTTGTCAGAGGAATTGAATCATCAAGCATTGTTGTAAGCACATCCACAAAAGGAACTTGCGCCACGATACCTTTGAATAAATCAGGACGTATGTTCATGATCGCGCCCATCAGCAATCCGCCAGCGCTGCCGCCCATAGCGTAAACCGATTTTCCGTCGACAATTTTGAGGTTAGAAAGCTCTTCAGTTGCATCGATATAGTCATTGAACGTGTTCATTTTGTGGGTCGTGCGGCCGTCGTCGTACCAATGGCGGCCTAATTCGGACCCACCGCGAACATGGATGATGGCATATACAAAACCACGATCAATTAAAGAAAATACACTTTGTGAAAAATAAGGCGTCATTGCCATTCCATAAGATCCATAACCGTATGTCAGCACGGGAGCCTTGCCATCATTGTTGTGATCAGCTTTCATTAATAATGAAACAGGAACTTTGCGACCGTCACGTGCCGTAATCCAAATACGATCAGTCTTGTATTTAGCCGGCATAAAATTGGGAATGACTCGCTCTTTTTTCAATTCTTTATTTTTTGTTTCTAAATTGAAATCAAAAGTTTGCTCTGGCTGGCGCATGGATTCGAAAACGAAACGATATGTTTTAGATGTGTATTCGCTTTGTGCATCCGATTCTGCTGTGTAGGCTTTATCAGAGAACGGGATAGAGTATTCTTTGTTATCGTGGCGATTTCTAACCAAAATTTGATCTAGGCCATCGTGCTTTAAACCGGCGACGATGTAATCCTTGAATACGGTAACATCTTCCAAGTAGTAATCTGTCTTGTGAGGCATCACCTCTTTCCAGTCTTTCTTGGCAATCTTACCTGGCAAGGCTTCAAACAATCTATAATTAGGCGCATTCCAGTTACTGCGAATATAGAATCGATCTCCGCCGTCATAAACTTCATATTCGTGTTCTTTTTCACGTTTAAGAAATGTTTTAAACTCTGCCGTCGGTGTACCCGCATCTAAATATTTAATTTCTGTAGTCAGTGTGCTATTCGCAACAGTGAAGATGTAATTTTTGGCTAAGTTCTGGTAAATAAAAACCTCAAAAGCCTCATCTTTTTCTTCCATCACAAGGGTAGACGTTTTGTTTTGAATATCGTATCGGTAAACCTGATAGGTGCGCAGAGTTTCTAGGTCACTTTTTGTGTAGAAGAAATAACGGTTATCTTTAGACCAAATGATGTTGGCTTTGGCTTTCTCAATTTTGATTGGCAAAAGTTCTTGGGTGCGCAAGTCTTTCACTTGTATGGTGTAGAAACGACGACCTTGATTGTCGAATGCATAGGCCATCAAGTTATGATCATGCGATATCACCGGACCCGACGATTCATAGTAGCTTTGACCTTCAGAGTCTTTGTTAACGTCGATCAGTGTCGTTTCTTGTCCGTCTTTTAGGTTTTTACGCAAATAAACAGGGTACTGTTTTCCAGGAATAAATTTAGAATAATATTCATAGCCGGCTCGTTGCACAGGGAAGCTAGATTCATCTTCGATAACTCTAGATTTTAATTCTTCAAAGATTTGATTTTGCAATGCTTGATACGGTTTAAGAATTGAATCAGTGTATTCGTTTTCTTGTTCTAGATAACTTATGACATTTTTATCTTCGCGATTCTTTAGCCAAAAGAAGTTGTCGACGCGCACGTGACCGTGTTTTTCTAAATGCTTTTTTGTTTTCGCAGCAAATGGAGCTTTCGGGGGCGCTGTCATACAACCTATTTCCGTGGTTAAGATCAAAAGAGCCGAAACCTGAAGGAGTCGGCTAAGCACGAGCTCCTCCGAGTAACTCCTCGGCGTGGGCCAAACTTGTTTTCGTGATTTTCTCACCGCTGATCAGTCGCGCCAGTTCTTTGATGCGATCTTTGCGGCATAACTCGTCAACAGTCATAGCTACTTTGTCGTTAATTGTATCTTTTTGGATTAAGTAATGGTGATCACCATGAGCCGCAACTTGAGGTAAATGCGTCACGCAGATAACTTGCTGTCCTTGCGCGATCGAATTTAGTTTAATGCCCACTTTCTCGGCTGTTTCTCCAGAGACACCCGTATCGACTTCGTCGAATAGGTACGTTCGTGGAAAATCAGATTTTCCTAATACTTTTTTCAATGAAAGAAGGATGCGTGATAGTTCACCACCGCTGGCCACTTTAGCCAACGATTTTGGAGATTCTTTAGATGTTGCTTGAGTTGTAAATTCAATATGTGAATTTCCGCTGGCAGA
>NCGL01000050.1 GCA_002256935.1 Bdellovibrio sp. 28-41-41 | reverse complement strand
ATCGTTCGTTCCTAACAGTCCAGCTGAAGAGTGCGATTTGTTTTTAAAAGCACTAGCTCCTTATAGCAAAGATCTTTACGCGCATTTTGATCTGCATGAAACAACAGACACTGATAATACGATCTTCCGTCCTGCTAAAGCATTACGTGATGGTAAACCGGAAGAGCCGTGGTCAGAGATTCCCGATGGTTTCTATGCTGTTGGTGATACTGAAAATCCATGCCCAGAATTTCAAACTGCAGTTATTAAATCCGTGAAGAAAGTGACACACATTGCGCCCGCTGATGAACATGGAAACATAATCGGTGAAAAGCTCGAGCAAGACGGCGTGATTAATTACCCTCTAAAGAAGCTCTTATTATGCGCGGGATTTTCTAACGCGAAATACACAACGACTACGGAAGTTTATCCCGACAGTCCTAAAGTAAACGCTCAAAATTGTGTAGATGCACAAGTCGCAGCGATTACAGGCGGTCTAGATTACCTTAAAGCTGAAAAAAATTGATCTAAAGAAAAAATATTCTATTACGAAATTTTAATAAAAGATTGTCTTGAATAGCTATTTTAAGTTGTGATGTTTAATGACTCTTTTAATTCTTCTATTATTCGATATACACGAGTGCCCGAAGATTGCGGCCATCGATCTTTAGATCCGGCATCGAGGATTTTTGCTTTTTCATACGCTTCTGTTATATTTTTTATACTAAACCAATGAGGTTTTATAATTTTATTATAACCTCCTAGGTGATTTTGAAGTTGTTGTTGTATGTCTTTAGATGTTTTTTCTACATTTGCAGCTTCAAAAAAGTGCAATGCGATCCAAATCTCGAAGCAAGGATTGCTTGCTGCTAGGATAATATTTTGTTCGTGACAGGATTTTGCTACTTGGGCAAGAGTTTTAGCTGGCCACCGATCAGTATCGATTACCAAAAAAAGCCTGTCATTTTTGTCAAGCTGATAATCTTCTTTATATGCTGACAACCGTTCCAATACTTTTTTGGGTGCAGAATGCCCCTTTTCGGTTTTTAGTATTTTAATCTGAATTCGGGTCGACCGAAATAATTTGAAGTATTGCGGTTCGGTAATTTCTCCTTCAGTGGCTATTACAAAAAGTTTTGCATCTCGCGATGCCGAAGATCGGTTTAGTGGGCGCGGCTTTTTAGATGTTAAACTCACTCAGCTTGCTCACTAAAAGAAAGATCACCGAAAAAAGGGATAGCCCCAAATCTTCCAGCTAGGTATCCTTTCCTAATTTCAAGATCTGGTCGAATTTTGAATTCAGTCAAAGGGTAACATTTAGAAGCTTGATCAGGTCCTTTTTCCATAAACCAGATTTCGTCTCTTCGAAGGAGATCTAGATCTAATAGGCACTCTTCATGAGTTGAGAAGATAAGTTGATTTCTCGTAACTGCGCTATCTAAAAATGTTGAGATAAAAAGCCTAGAGAGCAATGGATGCAAAGATCTTTCCAGCTCGTCCACAACATATACTTTTTTCGATTGCTTTAAAGAAAACAGTACTGGAAATAGATGGATAAGTCTTTGAGTTCCAGACGATTCATCCTTAAAGGAAAAGGATACTTCTTTTCCGTCTAGACCTTTATGTATAGTATTAAGTTTGATTAGAATCGGTTTATCGATAGTGCCAGTAATAATTTTTAAATCGTTTGACGAAGGTCCCTTACCACTATCAATCATAACAGCATTTTTTCCATCCAAAGTACTTAGAATCTGCTGTTTCAAATCATCAGACATACCAGGAAAATGTTTTGCGAACTCTAAATCTTCGGAAGCACTTCCAATGGATTCAATTCCGGTTCCAGCTGCCCTAAGAAAATTACCAAGGTGGTTCGCAAACTCTTGATCCTGATGTATCCGCATTTCAAGAGGTTTGTATTTTGAATCGGCAGGGATTATAACTAATGTGTCTCTAAACCAATTCAGAAAAGGTTGAATCTGTTTAATGTTTCTCAATTCTGCTTCGGATGCAAAAGGTTGCTCTGGTCTTGTACCTTTTGCAACAAAACTTAGGAAATCTAAACCGGACTCCCTCAACCTAGCTCCAAATTCAAATTTGGATTCACCATTTTTAGAGCTCGCTCTTTCGAAAAGCATAGTCTCTCGGCCATTCGGTTTCGTCTCGAATAACCATTCTTCCAAAATTCTTTCCTCATCTAAAACAATTCCGTAAGAGTAGTGTATGTCCTCTTGCAAAATTTCGATTTCAAAGCGAGCCGGCTCTGATCTAGACGATGAATTTAATTTAAATCTATTTAGGGCAATCTTACTTTTGGGTTGAGTGCCTTTTATAAGTAAAGATCTTAAAAAATATAGTGCTTTTACCAAATTAGTTTTACCTGCTGCATTTGCACCATATATTGCGGCAGTTCTTAATAAATTAAGCTTATGCCCCTCAACATTAGCAACATGATTTGAATGGCGACTATCCGAAGTAGCTGTCATTTTAAAAATACATTCATCAACGTTAGAAAAAGAAAGATAATTTTTTGCAACGAATTGAATAAGCATAATAAACCCTTTTTTCAGGTACCTATCGGCGCCTATTAATAGAATTACACCATTAAATTGCATTTTTGGAGGTTTTTTCTCCAAAAATGTCATTTAGTGTTGAGAAACTACTCATTTTGTGATATTATTACATTATGGGGCATAATGTCTTAGGCTTAAATGCAAAATAGGGGGTGCTGAGGGAAACAATTGGTTTTGATGATAATTTTTGTCTCTCCAGAGGACTGTTGCAAGCAGTTCCCCAGAGGTCGACGTAGTCTTAACGACGGTGATTAGAAAATAACAGAGCTATGTTCTTATCCTATTATTTTCCTATTTGGGGGTCAAGATTACATTCCGAGAGGTGTTTATGTATAATAGACGCATGGGTATCTTTTGCCTTTTTGAGGAAATTTTAAGTAGAATTTCTACAAATTTTTTCTATTTAGCAAAATTATGGGGCACTATGCGTTTCGCATTATTGTTAGCCCTATAAATTAAAACAAGTACTTGCAAATAGTTTGCAAGAATAAACAACTAAATTAATAGGAAAAATAATCAATGATATATTCGATATCTTATGACTTAAAAAATCCAGGCCAAAACTACGATGGTCTGATTGAAAAAATTAAATCGCTTGGTGCGTGGGCTCATCCTTGCGAAAGTTACTGGTTGGTGGATACCCAACTTAATTCCGCTGCCGTTTTTAACATCCTGAAAGCATTTCTTGATGGAAATGATGTAATGATTGTATCTCGTTTTAACAACGACGATTTCTCTGGAAAAGTCTCCAGTGATAAAATAGTGCAATGGATTAATGAGAGAACTGAAAGATATAAAAATATAGACTAGTGGGTACTTGGGCGGAATTGGAAAAAACTATTTCCGCCCAATTTGAATTCTAGCTATCTTAACTATCTCGGAAATATTTTTGGATGGTTCAATGTAATCACAATCCAAAGTTTATCCCGACAGTCCTAAAGTAAATGCTCAAAATTGTGTAGATGCACAAGTCGCAGCGATTACAGGCGGTCTAGATTACCTTAAAACGGTGTCTCAATAAAAAATCAAAATCAGTCTTGACCTCAAGTTAGCTTGAGGTCGTATCCTCTGTTTAGTGTGAGCGATCATACTTTTAAAATTGAAAGCTAAATTTCAAAGGAGATACAATGTCTTTCGAACTTCCACCACTTCCTTATCCACATGATGCCTTGGTTCCTTATATGTCTAAAGAGACCCTTGAGTATCATCATGATAAACATCATAAAACCTACGTTGATAATTTAAATAAGTTAGTTCCCGGAACTGAATTCGAGGGAAAAGATTTAGAAACGATTATTAAGAAATCCTCTGGCGGTTTATTTAATAATGCAGCTCAGATTTGGAATCATACATTTTTCTGGGACTGCTTAGCGCCTAAAGCGGGCGGTGAACCTACTGGCCTATTGGCCGATGCGATCAAACGTGATTTTGGATCTTTCGATAACTTCAAAGAAAAATTCTCAGACGTTTCGATCAAACAATTTGGGGCGGGCTGGGGTTGGTTAGTTAAAACTAATGAAGGTCGTCTTGAAGTTACATCAACATCGAATGCTGGTAATCCTATGACTGAAGGAAAGAAACCGCTTCTAACGTGCGATGTATGGGAACATGCCTATTACATCGATCACCGAAACAAACGTCCCGATTTCTTAGGTGCCTTTTGGAAACTAGTAAATTGGAACTTTGTCGAAAAGAACTTTACTCAGAAATAATTAATTCAGCAGCTGAGTCGCTACCACATTAACAGATTCATTGATTTCTTCATTGGTAGCGTCTCGAGCTTCTAGGGCTTCGATCTCGAATACCAAATCTTGTCCCGCTAAGGGATGATTGCCATCAAGGCTGACGAAATCAGAATGTAATTCTAATACTCGGTAAGAACGTTGAATACCGCTTTTGCTGACGATATTGATTAATTCGCCTTTTTTAGTAGTACCTGGAAGTTTCTTTCTAGGAAAGAAAACTACTTTTTTAGGATCGTATAAACCATAAGCTTCTTCAGCTGATAGTGATATCGAGCGTTTTTCGCCCTTGATTAAATTTTGTAGACCTTTTGTTAAACCTGACAACATAACGGTTTGATCATTTTGACCAGCCGTCAAAACATCGCGATTGAAAGTTGAACTGATAACTGTGCCGACCGTGTTTTTAAGGATGCACTTGAATGAAATGACTTGAATGCTAATGTAAATCCCCTCTCTTAAAAATAAAAAACCGACCCATGGGATCGGTTTCCAAAATCTTATAAATATAAAAATTAAATACTAGTATTGAATACTAGTAACGACCGCGTCCGCCGCCGCCACCTTCACGAGGGGCTTGTGGTTTTGCTTCGCTAACGTTCATTGCACGGCCTTCAAATTGAGAACCGTTTAATTTGCTGATTGAAGTTTGTGCTTCAGTAGCAGAAGACATTTCAACAAAAGCGAAACCTTTGCTGCGACCAGTGTCACGGTCCATGATTACTTTTGCTGTTTCAACAGTTCCACATTGTGAAAAAGCATCAGCTAAAGCTTGATCTGTTACTGAAAAAGAAAGATTACCAACGTATAATTTTTTACTCATATTACCTCCAAAGGCTTTGAGCGCTTACTTAGGAGGAAATGAACACTATGGACATGAACTCTGAAAGTAGCTATTGATCTGATCACAGTGTATCACGCTTTGGGATAATTACCTAAGATTATAAATTGCAGACGTCAGCTGGACGCGACCTTTAATGGATATAGTTCAAACATATCATCTACATACACCTAAAAATAAAAAAAACTAGATAGGGCTTTTTACGGCGTTATTGGAATGCCATCTATCATGATGCCGATGGTGGCATAGGGGCCAGACATGTCAATACCTTCAAAAGGTGTCAGTGAACCGGATGTGCGTTCCATTGAACCGACGTAGTTATGATCGTAGCCGGCTTCAAGATAGAAATATAATCGTTTGTAGCCAAAGCCTGCCGAAAACCCCGCAGTAAATATGCGAGAACTGTATTGGTTTCTTTCTAGCATAGATCGCGACGTCGCGGTCTCGCGTAAAAATGCAAGTGATCCACCTCCCGCTCCTAAAAGAAAATCGATATAGTGAGTGTCTTTGCGGGTGAGGGTGGCGCGTCCTATAAATTGCCACACACCTTGAGTTACAGTGGCATGTTCACCGGAAGTGGCGCCGTCGATAGTTTTTTGGCCGAGAAAGTACTTTAGGCCAAAATTGAACATTTTGCTGCTACCGGAATACAGGGCCACCTCAGCCCCAATGCGATTAATATCTTTTATAGAATCAAGATTTTGCGTAGTCAGGTAGTCGTTGATAACAGTCGAGTTCACTAGGCCCTTGCCGTAAAATATTCTAATTTGCGAAGGCACTTCGCCGCTGCTGGCAGAAAAAGCGGTGTGTGAATAACTGATGGTAAATGATAACAGCAACAACGCGATTTTATTCATAAATAGAGCCTCAAGTGTGACCTAATAATAAAGTGGGGCATTTCTGAACGCCAGAATTTCTCAATTTAAAGTTCGATATTTGGATGTTCATCTAGACCTGTTGACGAGACTTTTATTAAATATAATTATTATTAACGACAGGAGCATATCGATGAAAAAAACAGCAAAAAAAGTAGATAAAAAAACCGTGAAAAAATCATCCAGCACTCCGACATCAAACCCGAAAGCTGTGGATGCCAGAATTAAAGAACTTAATGACTGGAGAGGCGGGACACTTTCGCAAATGAGATCTTTGATCAAGCAAACTGTGCCGGAAGTGACGGAAGATGTAAAATGGGGGAATGTTCCCGTTTGGTATTGCGACGGTATCATTTGCACCGGGGAGTCCTATAAATCAGTCGTGAAATTAACATTTGCGAATGGTGCGAAACTCAAAGACCCCACTAAGATTTTTAATTCCAGCCTTGAAGGTAACACTCGTCGTGCGATAGACATAAAAGAAGGCGAAAAAGTTAACGAAGCGGCCTTTAAAGCATTAATCAATGCAGCTGTCGCTTTGAACCGTAGTAAATAGTAAATTGCATAGATCTTAAAAACGGTGAAGTTGCCGACGTGTTAGCTCTAACTTTGTTATTTGCTAAGCATCGAAAATGCCTTCAGCTCCAGGTTCAACGCCGCAGTTTCTTACCAATATCCAAGCTGTTCGATATCGATTTGAGTGCCCGGTCATGTGACCGAGCTATTACGACCAACGATTGCATCAGTGGGTAGTGTTTAATCACAACTCATTTGCAAATCAGCTTTTGGCCTGATGAGTGAGCTGCCACCGTAATAGTCAATGTCGGTAAAAATGACTTTTTTGTCCTTAATCAAAACATCAAAACCAAAAACCCCCATCGCATTAGTCCCACGATAGCGTTTGTATTCGAAGGTTAATTTCCTGTCGTAAGTTTTGATATTATCGGAATGAGAAACAAACCATATACTTGTAGGATAACTTATTAATTGAGGTGAGCCGTTATCCTGATAGGATACAACTCTGAATTGACAGGTTTCTAAATTACTATCACTTATCTCAGAACTCGTTGGATCTTCTACTTTACCAGTTATTCCTACTTTACCAATAATTTCGGCAACTACAGACCACTTTGCAGATGATGGCTTGCGCGGTACAGAAGACTCAACAGAAGAGACACTGTTTTTAGTTAGATTTGCGCAGGCCGAAGCAAGGAATAGAACAGCAATTATGCCAAAGATTTTCATTTTTCACCCCTTAAATATTTAGTTTAACGAGAGATAGCAAATCGGAAAAGTCCAGATTGTCGATCGGAAAACAAATGGATTTAGTTTGCTATTTGGTACTATTCTCTGAGCCTTTTCGTCAGGATTTTTTAAATCGTTTACAGGCCGTGTATAGGAGAAAGTTAGTTTTTTGCCCATGAAAGCACTATATTTTTGTCATTGCCAGCAGGCTGCTTATGCGGCTTTGTGTTCGAAATAAGTTGGAACGGTAGAGCTTAATAGCTCTACCAATTCTTCTTTTGTAGAGAGTTTCGGATTTAACCAAATATCAAATTTATCTTCTGACAAAAACACGGGACAGCGATCATGGCCGGCGGCCGAGACTTCGGGTGGCGGTTCATCAGTAATGGCGGCAAATGATCTTAATAGTCCGGATTCAATTTTCGCTTCTTCAAAGATAGCCGCAGACCACATGATCTGTCGGTCTTTCGGTTCAAAGTAAATAAGTTTGGTTTCACCGTTTTCGCCAGCGACACTTTCATAAAATCTATGAAAAGGAAATATCGCGTGTTGCTTGCCGAACAGCGGCTTCCAAATTTTGGAATCTAGCAATCGGTCCCGGCGGGCATTAAACAAATTGTATTTAAACGTATTTAGTTCGTTTCCGTTTTTAGGACACACATGATATCGCATTAACTTAATCAGTTTTTCTTTTCCTTCTTCAATAATCACGGGTGCATAAAAATTGGGAAATATGCGAGCGGCTCCACGCTCTTCTATTTTTTAAGCTTCGCGGAAACGTTTTCGATCTCGGCTAAGTAGTGAACTCTAGCCATTTTAGCTAGACGTTTTTGCAGTGGAGTTTCAGCGTGCTGAATTATATACGAATCTAGTCCAGCAGGAATCGTCGCTTGTGGGTATTTGGATCTGATACTAAATGCTTCGTCAAAGCTGCTCCAGTCGACTATAGCATCAAATTGTTTTTCTAATTTCCTCAGATCAGCTTCAATCATTGCAGAGTAGCACATGGAACTAGTTTTTCAGTCCTGAGTGGCTATTACAAGGTAAAACAGTTAAGGTATTGATACGGGCTAGGGGAGAGACGATGGCAACTAACATTCATGAATACAATGGAAAGAAAATTGCGGAAATTACAGGGTCGGGAATCATCGTTGGCGCCGTCAACGATGCCATGCAAATTATGATGGATCAATCCTACGCAGGTGTTAGGCGAGTCATATTTCATAAGTCTAACGTCGTAGATGATTTTTTTGATCTAAAAACTAGACTACTGGGTGATCTTTTGCAGAAGGCAGCTAACTATAAAATTAAAATTGCTTTCATCGGTGATTTTTCGACAATTGATAGTAAAAGCCTGAAGGCATTTATTACAGAAAGTAATCAAGGCAAACAAACGTTTTTTACAGAAACTGTCAGTGCCGCACTCACAGCACTGACTAAGCCTTAGCCCAATCTAAAACTGCGCATAGAGATCGAGCCATTTTGCATTTCTTCATATTCAAACTTCAATTCGTCGCGACTATCCGCTGCGCCCAGAATATAGTGCAAAGGAAAATAGTGATCTAACGTAGGCACACTCATTTGGCTCCCATTTAATTTGGCGCAAGTTATGAACTAGATTACCGCTACCAAGAATTAACACGCCTTGATCGCGTAGTTTAGAAAGCTGTTGACCTAATTTCACGTGATATTCCGGAGGTTGAGCCATGTAGATACTAAGCTGCATGACAGGAACATCGGCATCCGGGTACATGTGACGAAGCACTGACCATGTTCCATGATCTAGTCCCCACATTTCTTTGTCACCGTGAACTTTCGGATCGAGAACAGTTTCTTGTACTAGCTTAGCGATCTCAGGACTGCCGGGTGCTGGGTATTGCACGTCAAACAACTTCTGAGGGAATCCGTAGAAATCATGAATTGTTTTAGGTTTCTGCATTTCAGTAATATAAGTACCTTCGGTCATCCAGTGAGCCGACACCATCAATATCGCTTTTGGTTTAGGAAGATTTTTTCCCAATGCATTTAGAGTTTTAGTATAGTTGTTGATCTCGATCGCATTCATTGGTGATCCGTGACCAATAAATAATACGGGGATTCGTTCTGTCATAGTAAACCTCGATAGTTTGTAAAGCACCTGACACTCAGCACACAATTGTGTGCTAAACGAAACTCAACGACTATTTTTTCTTAAGGGCAATTTAAATTATCGACCAGCAATACAGGTCAAACCAGCATCGCTTGAGCCATACTGTCGTATGCATTCATTTACTTGAGCCACTGATTTTCCATTGCCAGCACAACGTGATGCGGAATCACTATTACTGAAATGGTAGTAACAACGATTTACAACTTCGACTGTAGTTGCATTCGCGGCGCAGACCTGGGCTTGTGATCCACTGAAGTGGTAACTGCAGCGACGAGTAACTTCTGTTGAGCCCGTGCACCCTTCAGCATCTTGAATCAACGGTTTTAGTTTCAATGCTAAGGTTCTACAGCTTGAGTTGCAGGAAACCTGACATTGTTTTAGCAGATCTAAATCATCTGCGTGCGCGTGGGTTAAAAATAAAATGACACCAATAATAGAAAAAAGTTTCATAGAACCCCCACAGTGATGGAGTATTGCAGGCTCGGTGCCAGAGCAAATTGATACCGATTACAGCTCTTCGGAGAAGACTTTCTCGGTGATCTTCCAGTATTTATCTTGTTTCCGTGCGATGACAAACGCTGGCAGGCGAAACAGTTTTTGAAATCTAATAACATCGGTCGGGGATTCTAAATCTGTTGCTAGTTCTGGTCGTCGTAAATGCGATCGTAAGAAATTGATATTAAATTTCTTGATGGCCGAAGGGTTATTGAAAAAATGCGCTTCACTGACATATTGCCCATCGTAATCATAATACCTGATTTCTAAATACGCGTTGGCATTTTTATCCCTACGTTCTTCAAAGGTAATTCTATCTGGAGTCAATACATGCGCATTTTTAGATAATTTAGCTTGTTTCAATTTTGTGTCGGCATCAATTAAAACAGCGTTGCATTTCTCGCACTCTCTGGCCGTCACATCATTTTCACTGCCGCAGGCGTGGCAGATTTTAAATCTAAAACGAAACCCACAAGGCTTTACATCAAGGGTAATGGGATCTTGAGTCGCGCCTCTGCACTTGCGTCCGAAATGCTCAATTAAATTCTCATCATCATCCGCATAACCCCAAAAGATATTTTCAAATTCACACACTGGGCAAGGAACCCGCACGGGGACGGTGTCTTTGCTTGGTCGCTTGTCAGCGATTTCAGGAGCATAGATATCATGACCCATGCCCGTGTAATCCAAAACATAGCAATCTTTTTTCTGATCAGATAAACGCAGTCCACGGCCAACTATTTGTTGGTAAAGACTGTTGGATTCTGTTGGTCGCATGATAGCGATCACATCAACGTGGGGAGCATCGAATCCAGTCGTGAGTACCGACACGTTCACTAGGTATTTGAATTTTTTATTTTTAAAATCATTTACGATATCATTACGATCTTTAATATCAGTATCACCTAAAACCACACGCGCATCGCCAGCCGGCAAGTGAGACATTATTTCTTCAGCGTGCTTTACAGAACTACTGAAAATCATGACGCCTTTTCTTTTGTAGCGTTCCGTGATGTCGATAATATTTTTAATAATCAACGGAGTCAGGCGTTTTTGACTTTTTAGAATTTCTTCGACTTCCGCCGTAGTGTAAGTTCGATCTCGATCAGTTAGCTCAGAGAAATCATAACTAGTAACGGGAATATCAATTTTTACTGGTGCTGTCAGGAACTTGTTTTTAATCATGTACGCTAAAGGCAGCTCAAATACGCATTGTTTGAAAAAACGTTTCTTGTCTGTTTTCACTTCGCCAGATTGATTGAATTCGTAAATCCAACCAAGGCCCATGCGATATGGAGTCGCTGTTAAACCCAAGATACATAAATCGGGATTTCGATCGCGCAGTTTTTTAATTACTTCTTGGTATTGTGTTTCGCTCTCGTCGGCGACGCGATGGCATTCATCGATTACCAGCAATGAAAAATCATTAAAGAATTCATCAGGGGCCCGAGCTACTGATTGTACGCTGCCAAAGATAGCTTTGTCGTCCCAATCTTTTTTCCCAAGGCTGGCTGAAAAAATTCCCGCCGACAATCCATAACTTTTATATTTTTCGTAATTCTGTTCAACTAATTCTTTGACGTGGGCTAAGACTAATACTCGGCCGCGAGCAATACGTGCCAGTTCCGCAATCACCAAACTTTTTCCGGCACCTGTTGGCAGGACAATCACGATCGGTTCGCGTCGCTTTTGGAAAAATTTAACCGCGTTGTTAACGGCCTGTAATTGGTAATCCCGCAATTTGTACATCCGATGTACTGTACTCCTAGAGGGCCGCATCTGTAAATAATTTTATAGGTTATCGAACGCCACGGGACCACCGCGAGCAATCGCGCGTTGGTACGCTGGACGGGATTGAATCGCTTTAATCCATTTTGTAATGTTAGCCTTGCTGTTTGTCAGACCTCTCGATGCTGCGGCCTCAAGAGGATAACTCATTTGTATATCGGCGGCGGAAAAAGACTCACCAGCAAACCAAGGACGGGAACTTAGTTCCTTATCTAAAAATTCAAAATTAGATTTGTATTGGGGACCGATTAGTTTTTGCTGCATTCCGATTTCAAGTAATCGCGCAAACGGACGGATAAAAATGGGAACAGGCGGCTTAGAAATTCGAGAGAAAACCAATCCTAAAAGCAATAATGGCATCAAGGACCCTTCGGCATAGTGAAGGAAATACTGAAAATGGCGCCAATCAGCCGAGTTCGGTTTTGGTTGCAGACGGCCGTTGCCATAGGTCTCGAGTAAATAAGCAATAATGGCACCTGATTCCGCAATTTTAATTGAGCCGTCTTCTAATACCGGTGATTTGCCAAGGGGATGAATATCCTTTAATTCTTTGGGTGCCAACATAGTTTTTTCATTACGCTTGTAAACACGAATTTCATAGGGTAATTCAAGTTCTTCTAATAACCAAAGAACACGATTAGAGCGGGAATGGTCTAAGTGATGTACAGTAATCATATGGGCCTTTTTTCAAATTGATAAATCTTGAGTCAATTTAACATAGGACAATGCAGACGTCATTGATTACAGTCGGGTTATGAATGTTAACATTGGTTATCGAGATAATTTGACGGAGGTCGCAAGTGAAAAAAATTTTAGTGATAAATGGGCATCCGAATATGGACTCTTTATGCACTCAGTTGGCAAAAAATTATGTCAATGCAGCCGCAGATGCCGGTTTAGATGCTAAATTGATTAATTCACAAACTCAAATAAAATGGGCAGAGCATATCGTGTTCGTTTTTCCTATGTGGTGGGGCACTGTACCCGGCATGATGAAAAGAGCTGTAATGGAATTTTCGGGAATTATACCCGTCACCGTTACCCAATTCGATACAGGTAAAGCTAAGAAGCCACAAACAATTCAAATGTTTTTGAAAAAAGCAACAGAGCTAGGACGAGCGGGGCTATGATGACTTATGGAAAAGTTCTTTTTTCTACTGAAGTAGATAGTGCTATTAAAACTAAAAAGCCAATTGTAGCGCTTGAGTCCACTATTATTTCCCATGGAATGCCTTACCCGCAAAATTATGAAATGGCGTTGGATGTGGAAAGCAAAGTTCGATCAGCCGGTGCCGTTCCTGCTACGATTGCTATCATTGGTGGAGAACTACGTGCTGGCTTATCAACAAGTGAAATTGAAGCGTTCGCAAAAAAGGGAACACAGATTACAAAAGTAAGTCGACGTGACATGCCTATAGTAATTGCCAAGAAATTAGATGGAGCCACGACCGTCGCTAGCACAATGATTATTGCCAGCCTTGCAGGAATTCCCATATTTGCGACGGGTGGTATCGGCGGAGTTCATCGCGAAGCCGAAACAACAATGGATATTTCTGCGGATCTTGAAGAGCTGGCTCAAACTAATGTTGCCGTCATCAGTTCCGGAGCTAAATCAATTTTAGATATCGGATTAACATTAGAATATTTAGAAACAAAGGGCGTTCCTGTTCTGGGTTATCAGACCTTGGACATGCCAGCATTTTACACTCGTGAAAGTGGTTTCAAAGTGGATGCGCGTGTTGAGTCCGCTCAAGAGGTGGCTTCGATACTTCATGCTAAATGGAAAACCGGATTAAAAGGCGGCGTTGTCATCGCCAATCCAGTTCCCGCAGCCTATTCATTAGACTTAAAAGACATGGAATGTGTAATTGAAAATGCGCTCGCTGAAATGAAGCAAAAGGGTATCAAGGGTAAAGACTCAACACCATTTTTGCTAGGAAAAGTTAAAGAACTTACAGCAGGAAAAAGTTTAGAAACAAATATTCAACTTGTCCTAAACAATGCCCGCGTCGCCGCCGAAATCGCGGTAGCGTATTCTAAACAATAACTTTTTTAACAAATTCCGATTTCAAATTCATCGCTCCAAAGCCATCGATCCGGCATGAAATGTCATGCCCATCGCCAGCATCAGTAAGACGAATATTTTTAACTTTGGTTCCGACTTTGACCGCAGAATTGGAACCTTTGATTCGTAACTCTTTGATCAAAGTTACAGAATCGCCGTCGTTCAAAATATTTCCGAAGGCGTCTTTTATAACGTTGGTGTCCGAAGCGGCGTCTGTCGCCGCGGCTTGAGCAGAGGGCACCCATTCGTTCCCGCATTCAGGACACATCCATACATTGCCATCTTGATAGACATTTTCAGATTTACATTTTGTACATTGAATTGATTCGCTCATTTTTTATCCTTAGTTTGTAGCCATAGTTTTTTTCAAAGTATCCAGTCGTTCATTTAGAGTTAATACATAAGTCTGAGATTTAGGTTCATAAGTCGGTTGCGCAAAGAAGGGGTGATTTCTATTTTTTCCAAAAACAAATCCCTTCAGATTCCGCGAATTAAATCCTGACCTTGAATGATTTTAAAATTAGACGGATAAACGGGGATAATTTCAGAACCGCCGTTGATGTCTAGAAGGTCTTGTTTGTTGATGAAATGTAAAAAGCATTGGCACTGAATGTTCATATTTTATCTCCGTACTTAAATTAGGATAATGTAGTCCTAAAGTTAAGTACGAAAATTAAAGAACAAAAAATATATTGAATAAGCTTCGATTTGCGCGTCGTTTAAACGCGTTTGCTTGTGAATTACATGTTGTTTAAAGATTTCATAGCGGCATCGTAATTTGGTTCATTCACGATATCTGCGACTTGTTCTGTATAAAGAACTTTATTGTTTTCATCTAGAACGATAACAGCACGTGAGCACAATCCCGCCAGAGGACCATCTTGAAGTTGTAAGCCATAATCCTTAGCAAATGTACTACGGAATGAAGATAGAGTTTCCGCGTTCGTAATGCCCTCAGCGCCACAGAAACGTTTTTGTGCGAATGGAAGATCAGCAGAAATATTAATAACTACAGTATTTTTTACGTTCGCAGCGTCTTTGTTGAAATGTTTTACTGATAGTGCACATGTACCCGTATCTATGCTTGGAAAAATATTTAATACTTTTTTCTTTCCAGCAAAAGAACCTAAATTTGCCTCAGATAAATCAAGTTTTGTTAATTTAAATTCTGGAGCTGTTGTTCCTGCTTTTGGTAGTTCGCCTGTTGTGTTAACTGGATTGCCTTTTAATGTGATTTTTGCCATGAAAATTCTCCTTTTAAGTAATGATTGTTACTGTACACTAAGAAATCGAACATCAAACAGAAAATGGGAGGCGTTATGTCTTTTCCTGTGAAACATATAACCACAACTATTAAGAGATCGGCGAGGGATGTGTACGCATTTGCATCAAATCCAGCCAACCTCCCGCAGTGGGCAGCTGGACTCAGCGGATCAACTATCAGTCGATCGGGTGATGAATGGATTTCTGAATCGCCAATGGGAAAAGTAAAAGTAAAATTCGCAGAAAAAAACCTGTTCGGAGTGATGGACCACGATGTGACGTTGCCGTCGGGGGAAGTGAATCACAATCCCTTTCGAGTGATGCCTAACGGTGAGCAAAGTGAAATCGTCTTCACACTATTTCATTTACCGAGGATGTCTGCGTCTGAATTCGAAAAAGACGCTGGATTGGTAGCTACAGATCTTAAAAAATTGAAGGCGACACTAGAAAAAACAATGTGATTTCAAGTGTTTAAAAAATGATTTGACGGCACGTTGCGTTTTGCCTATAATTAACTAGTAGGTTAATTAACAGAAAGGTTTAATACGATGCAGGACAATCTAAGTGCGACATTTTCAGCGTTAGCCGATCCCACTCGTCGAGCCATGCTCGCGAGATTATCTGAAGGCGAAGCTAATGTTTCTGATCTTGCGAAACCGTTTCTAAATGAAATGAGTCTTCCCGCTATTACAAAGCATCTGAAAGTATTAGAGAAAGCCGGCTTGATTACAAAATCAAGGGAAGCGCAATGGCGCCCGTGCAAAATCAACGCTGAAGCATTGAAAGATGTCGCGGGGTGGATGGAGCAATACCGCGTGTTCTGGGAAGAAAGTTTTGATCGATTAGATGAATATTTAAAAACAGTAACTGGAAATAAAAATAAGAAAAAGAAAGGAAAAGCCAATGCCCGCAAAAAGTAAATCAAATGAAATTAATATTATCCGAATATATGAAGCGCCTGTAAAAGCCGTATGGGATGCCTGGACAGACCCTAAGCAAGCGGCGAAGTGGTGGGGACCTCGTGGTTTTACAATAACTACGCATAGTAAAGATTTACGTGTGGGTGGGACCTGGGACTACACAATGCATGGACCTGATGGTGTTGATTATCCAAATACTACTAAATACTTTGAAGTCGAAACATACAAAAAACTGGTATACGACCATGGCGGATACAAAGACCGTCCACCCTTGTTTCGAGTGACAGTTTTGTTTAGCGAGGAAAAAGGAAATAAAACTAAGATGGATATGACGATGGCGTTTGCGACACCAGAAGTGGCCGCTGAGTCTCGCAAATTCATTAAAGCAGCCGGCGGAAATGCAACGTGGGATCGCTTAGCCGAATATGTTGAAAAAGAAAAAACAAGTAGAGAAATATTCGTTATCAACAGATCATTCAATACACCTTTAAAAACTATGTTTGCAATGTGGACGGATCCCAAACACGTCGAACAATGGATGCCACCTACGGGTATGCAAATGAAGTTTTTGGAAGCGGATATTCGGCCTGGAGGGAAAACTAAATACGTTATGACTGGCAACGGTATTACGATGTACGGCCGAGCCGAGTATTTAAAAATCGAAAACCCAAGTTTGATTGTCTATACTCAGCAGTTTTGCGATGAAAAAGGCAACGTAAGTCGGCATCCGTTTGCGCCACTTTGGCCAGAGACTATGTTAACAACAGTGCAATTGTCTGAAGAAAGTCCTGAAGAAACTCGAGTGACTTTAACTTGGGAAGCCTACGGAAGTTTCACGGCCGCTGAACTGGCTGAATTTGTGAAAGAGAAACCAGGCATGACTATGGGCTGGACTGGTTCAATGGATAAACTAGAAGCACATTTAGAGAAGAAATAGATACCGAAATTGTTCAGTTGACCCTATTTATTTAGGCAGTCAGAATTTGGATATGCAGGACAATGTCAGTAAGGGCATACTATTTTTAAAATTTTTTGCTGTTTCTTTTATAGTTTTGGGATTGAGCTATTGGCAGTCCCAAACTCTACCTAAAAAATTTGTTTCTTTGGATAATTTGCGAAAAGAGCCGCTGCAAGTAGAGACATCTAAAAAGCCATTTAAAGTCGAAGCCAAAGGCAATAGTTACCAAATTGAGCCCTTGTTTGATTATGAAATTTGGGGCTTGGTGGTATCAGATCATGATTCTGATAGCTGGACAGATACTGTTCACGAATCTTGGGGTGATTACATTAACACCAAAGATATTTGTGTTATTTGGGGCACCAACATTACTAACCCACATTTAAAAAAGTTGAGTTTTAGTCATGGAAACTTTTTCTGCTATGTGAATACAAAAAGTACGGACGCGTGGCAACGCTTTGATAAAGATAAATTATCCAATAACCATCTAATCCCCGCTAATAAAGAAATCGAATACCTGATTAGAAAGTCACACGTCGGCGATGAGATTCGAATCAAAGGACAATTGGTAAATTATAATGTCAATGCTGGGCCCTTTAGAAAAACTAGTACAGTTCGCTCGGATACCGAAGGTGGAGCCTGTGAAATTATATACGTAAATGAATTTGAAACTCTAGCTCGAAACAATAAAATATGGTTCCAACTATTAATTTTAAGCAAAATTGCGAGCGTGTTGTCACTGCTTGCTGCCTTTGTTTTCCTGGTTGGTGTTCCATTTCTTTACCATCACGACGAGTAAAAAATGGATGCTTGCTTTTTATGGAATTAGCCCGAAAATTAAATTCAATATGAAAAAAAATAATTTTTTTGGTATGGGGTTTGGGCTCATGATCCCAGTTACAACGGGCATAATTCCGTTTGGCGCCGTTGTGGGTACATTGTGCTCAGAAGCCAAATTTAGTTTTACACAAACGATGGGGATGAACTTTTTTGTTTATGCAGGAGCGGCGCAACTGGCTGCAATTGACCTAATGACGAAAAATGCAATTGTTTGGGTTGTAATTGCGACGGGGCTTGTGATTAATTTGCGTTTTTTGCTTTACAGCGCAGCGATGGCTCCCTACTTAAAGAATTCAGGATTTCTGGTTAAGTTCATTTCGGCCCATTTACTGACGGATCAAAGCTATGCAATCATGTCAGCGAATCAAGACAAACTACCGACTAACAAAGATGCGGTACAATTCAATATCGGTGCAGCCGCGTGTATGATTTTGGTTTGGCAGCTCAGTGTATTAGCCGGGTATACGTTTGGTAATTTTGCTCCGCCGTCTTGGAGTTTAGATTTTGGAGTTCCCATCAGTTTTGTTGCGCTTGTATTGCCGACTTTAAAAAATAAAAGCTATATTGTTGTAGCCGTATTTTCGGCTATCATATCTATTTTGCTTTATTCGGTACCTATGCGATTAGGTTTAATTTTGACTGCTGGCTTGTCCATCCTTCTCGCTATCTATCTGACACGAAAGACGGCTCCGTGATGGATGCTAGCTACTTTTGGACCATTATTATATTTTTGGCTCTGGGGACATTTTCTATTAGAATTTCTGTCATCGCGATCTCTGGCCGAATTCAGATTTCAGATCGTGCAAAGGAACTATTTTCATATATCCCTGCGGCGATCCTGCCTGCGTTTATTGCTCCGGCGGTATTTTTTCATCAAGGGCAAGTGAACTGGCTTCAAGGAAAAGAACGACTATTTGTTTTAATACTGACTGTTTTAGTTTCTTTGAAAACTCGTAGCACAGTGGTTACGATTATTTTTGGACTGGTGGCGCTATATGCTATCGTTCATCTGGGCGGGGGTTTGTAGAATGCGAAATATATTTTTTGTTATTTTCATCGGTCTATCTGCATATGCGAAAACAGACCTTTCTGGGAATTGGGTTTCTGAATGTAATCCTATCGAAAAGCATTCTTTCAAATCTAAAATTGTCTTTAAGGGCGCGACGGAAAAAGTAGAATTCAAATTGTTTGAAGATTCAAAATGCGTCGATCATTCGGTAACCGTATTTTACGAAGCTATATACATTACGGGTGCAAAATTTGGCGAAGGAAAGAAATTTAATAGCCTGCCGACTAAAGTTCAAATGTCTGTACATTTGCCAGCCGCACTCGAGCAGTTTAACAAGGCCGGCTCTGAAGACGGGTGTGGTATAAAAAATTGGAAACTAAATATCGCACAAGATGTCTCGGGAAAATTTTGTCGACCGTTTAAAATGCCGACCGTTGGTAGGACTGTTTACGATGTGTATAAGCTAAATTTAAACTCCTTAGTATTTGGCGGATTGCCAACTAAATGGGATATGTCAGATCCCACAGTACGACCTGAAAAACTTTCTAAAGTTGAATTCTGGATCGAAAAAAAATAAATAGTGGGCCGACGGATTGCACTGCCTACATTTATGAATCGATCAAAACAGAAACCAATTGTACTCACGGCAATCACCCTTCTTGGAATTTTCTTTTTGAGCTGTCGTGGGAATGATAGCTCATCAGGCGATGCTGACGCTGTTCGGGCATTAGGGCTACCAAATCAAGGCGGCGTGGGAACGTTGACCTATCGCAATAGTAAGACAGCGGCGGTGTATAGTTTTGCCTCAACAACCAATCTCGAATTTGATGCTGGTGAGTCACCAACATCGGGAATCGGCATCGGTGCCTCGCGAACGGGGCAATTAGTAACAGGACAAAAAGGCGACCGCGAAGGAAAAGATTTCTTCATATCTGTATACAACAGTGCCGGAAATCAAACACGTCGCATTGGTATCAAGCGTTTTTTTTCGAAAATCACAAGTGCATTCAGTTTTAGCCCGGAAGAAAAAACATTGGCATTTTCTGTAGATGAAAAAATATCACAGACTAATTCACAGCGAATTCAACGTGTGGTGATTTTGAATCTAGCGAATGAGACAGTGCAAACACAAATTAATGATTTTGAATTTCCAGTGTGGGTTCAAAATACGGGCGAGTTAATTAGCCGCAGTAGTCAAACTGGGCAGTTGCATGTATTTGACACCGGTTTTGTGGATAGGGGAGCTATTGGTAGTTTCGTAGTTTTAAATCGAATTGCTAGTTATGACATTTCTGCTGATGGTCGTTTTGTGATTTGGGAAGATAAACAAATGATTTATGCATTTGATCGTACTTCGGGAGTTCAGTGGACAGCAGTCGAAGATAGAGTCAACGCAGTATATGCACCACTATTTGCACCTAATGGTCGCCAACTAGCGCTTCACGCAAAAAAAGGGAATTCATACTGTCCTCATATTGTCCCATTTGTTGTGGGAGATACGGTTAATTTGGAATCGGATATTCATGCTTTAACAAACAATTCAATTTCTGAAACTTTTGGACGCATGGGTTGGTTTGAATAACAACAGATCCTTTGCCAATTTTTGCCTATGTGCATGATTAATTACAAATTTTCGGATGAAATACGCCTCATTTTTATTTCCCGATTTTTTGGTTGCTCGATCCCCGAGCACTTGCTATCCCATTTAGATGACTAAAAATAATTTAAATCAAAAAAAATCCGTCGTCGGTCCAAAGAAAAGCTCAAGCATTGAGAAAAAGGCCCTAGTTGTCTTTTTAATTATTTTCGTAGCAGTCTTGGTTGGAGCATGGGGATACGCCATGAAGCTAAGACAAACTGTAGTTGCAAACAATGCAGCGGTCACTGTCGATCCTGGAGCATTGATTGAAGTTGAACGCATGAAAAATTTGGCGGAAACGCAAATCGCTAACAGTCGTTCATTTTTTCTTTTAGGTTCAAAAGTTCTTTACTATAAATCAAAGCAAGACAAACAAAATTTAATGGAAGCTCTTTCGAACTTTCAAAAAAAATATCCTTTGCCTCAGATTCCTGAAATCGTTCATCGATTTGATTCCATTCAAACTCAGCTTCAGGAATTTTTTGAACAAGGTATGGAATTCAGAGAAAAGCAAACCGAATCAAAAATTGTTGGGCAGTTCTATCAATCTAAAACGTCTCCATTGCTAAAACAAATGAACGATAATTTGGACGAGATGAAAAATCTGCACGCAGCAGAAATTAATCGCGTACAAGCAGAATCACGTACGGCCGCTCTTGGGGTTGAAAGCAAAATTCCAGAAGGTATGGTTGTGTTGACAGCTTTGTTGGTGGCGATCTTTTTAGGAATGTCAGTTTTAGTTGTAAAAGTACTAAGCGAACGTCGTCGTCAATTAGCAGAACGTGATCGTCTAGTTCATGAAGCTAAAAGCGCAGTTCAAGAGCGTGATGAGTTTATTTCTGCGATCAATCACGACTTTAAAGATCCCTTAGAGCATTTAAATCAAATTGCAGAAATTCTAACTAACTTTTCTGAATCAAGTCCTATTCAAGACAGCGGCGAGCTTGTTAAAACAGCCGTTGCCGAAATCGAGACATTAATCAGAGATATCTGTGATCAGCGAATGGCGGACCAAAGTGGACTGACCCTACGTTTAGATCAAATGGCCGTTGATGATGTTCTTGATGATGCACGAGTCATGATGCAGCCTTTAGCTAAGCAAAAAGGAATTCGTTTACAATTTGAATCAGCTAATCCGCCGGTACTGGCATTTATGGATAAAGAACGTGTGTTACGAGTTTTGGCTAATCTTCTTGGAAATGCGATCAAGTTCAGTCCAAAAAATAGTAAAATTACCGTTAAGGTTCGTGGCGATCAGCAGTTTGTTAATATCTCTGTTGCGGACAGTGGGCCAGGTATCCCAGAAAATAAAATTCCAGGTTTATTCACTCAATTCTGGCAATCACGTAAAACAGCGGAACAAGGTGCAGGCATTGGTTTATCTGTTGTGAAAACTATTATTGATGCCCACGGCGGAACAGTGCGTGTAGACAGTCATGGTGGGTCAGGAAATACATTTACATTTTCACTACCTAAACGTCGTCCAGCCGGAGCTGAACTGAAAAAAGCGACGCCTATTCGTTACACCACAAAATCTCGTTCACAATCGGATGTGTTTACTGAAGGCCCGGGGCCAGCGGCTCCGCTTTAACTAGCTGCGGTGGCTTGTTGACACCATTTGCGTTGGCAAACGTATTGCTATGCTATCTGATTCATGGGGGAAATATGAAAACACTTGTTTCGATAATCATGGTTCTAGTTTCTACTGTCGCTATGGCAGGTATTGAAGATTGTATTAAAACGGTTCGTGCCGAATGGCCTTACCCTGCTGTTGCAGAAGCGGCTAAGCTATGTCAAGGCGGAGTGAACTCTAGCTGTATTACTTATGTAAAATCT
>NCGL01000138.1 GCA_002256935.1 Bdellovibrio sp. 28-41-41 | reverse complement strand
GTCCGTGTGAATGTCCATGTTTATGAGAATGATTTGCGCCCATATTTAATTGATATGTCGACTAATCGTTTGAATCAACATATCTGTGCGAATTGGCTTTGGTCTAGTCACACTGCAATGGCTAAACAATTTCAAATTCAATACACCGATCCTCAAGGTAATAAATGGCAACGTTGGATTATTTTGGATGAACAAGATCGCCGCGCTAATTTATTAGTCGTAGAAAACCCAGTGAAGGACATATCACAGCGCTTAGTAAGCCAAGTGATCGTTGAAAAATCGACGTTGGTAAACTTAACGGCAGGTCAAATTAATACGAAAATAAATTTGCAGCTTGGTTCAAAAAAAATGCGTCGACCACTATGGCGGTTAGGCCATTACTTTAGGTTTATATAGAACTAAAATATTTCCGGCTAAACACAGTGCAATTCCAAATAGCATCGTGGGTCCTAATTTCAATCCTTCAAATGCATAGGATAATAGGATCGCTAATATTGGTGAAATAATTGTGGTGTAGGCAGCTTTGCCAGCACCCAAAGTTTTTAACAAAGTATTGTAGGCAGCAAATGCCACGACGGTTCCTAAAATACTTAAATAAAGCAAGCTGCCGATAAAACTTGGGTTCAACGGAACCGACCATGAAAGTCCTGAAATCAAAACAAATAAGCCAGTGAACAATGTTCCGTACAACATACTAAATGTGTTGGCAGTACTTATGCTGACGCCTTTTTGGATATTTCTGACTGAAATCATATTTCCGGTAGATGCCGAAAGCGCCGCACATAACCCTAAGCCCATGCCCAGCATTTCTTTGCTGGAAGAGGAAATAAATAAATCGTCTTTAAAAATCATCAATATACCAAGGCCGCCAAAAATCGACCCCACAACGACTTTGAGAGAAACTTTTTTCTTAAAGAAAATCCAAGAAAATAAAATATTGAAATAAACCATAGTGGTAAATGCGATCGCCAAGACGCCTGACTTAATAAAGGTCTCGGCACTATAGGTCAGCATATAATTGATCGAAAAATTAAAAATACCCTGAAGGAAAAACCAAACATGAGTCTGCGGGCTGAATTTTAAATTCTGCTTGCTCCATTTTAGGTAGCAAAACATGATAATCGTAGAAACTACAAACCGCCAGAATACGGTGACCAGCGGGGGAGCCTGACTAATTTGTATAGTGATAACAAAATAGGTGGATCCCCAGATCAAAGAACATAATGCAAATAGGAAAATATTTTGGGCTGCCGGCGTGCGAGACGTCACGAAAAACTAACTATTCTTCGTCCTCGTCAGCGGAATCCTCGTCGTCCTCATCATCTTCGTCGAAATCTTCGTCTTCATCTTCATCGAGGTCTTCCGTAGTTTCGATTCTTAGTAACCAGCCCTCTTCATACGGATCTTCTTGAATTAATGATGGTGTTTCAAGAACTTGTGGATTGATTTCTAAAATAGTTCCATTTACTGGCGAGTAAATATCAAGTGGACCGTCATCTGTTTCGATAGTTCCGATAACAGTGTCGGCTTCGACTTTTTCATTTTCTGGTGGTAATTCGATAGATGTGATTTCGTCAAAGTCTTGTAGACCTTCTTCGTTGATTCCAACAGTGATGACACCATCTTCTTTTTGAATCCACATATAACCCATGAAATTTACTGTATCTTCGCTCATTATTACCCTCGTAAGTTGATAAAGTAATAACAAACAATTTTTGTCTTAGACTAAGAAATATTTCACATAACGCAAAACGATAATTCTCGTCGCTTGCGCATTCTGAAGGTCTTTGATATCTACCAGCCTTCGCAATTTGGAGTAATAATTGGAGGGGAATTATGTCGACAAATTCTATATTTCTGTGCACGTGCGTGGCAGATGAGGATTTCTTCTTAGGTAAAATACAAAATCTTATTGTTTCGACAGAGGCGGCAACGATCCAAGCGGCTGTATATCGTTCCAAAATCGGTTTTCCTGTGCTTTTAAAACAGGGGGCTGATGAGGTGCAGGGTATCCTGGTGCACTTAAATGCCACCGATCTAACCACTCACCTGGTTGATGAATTAATGGGCTATTTTGCCCAAGATCCGGCTCAGGGTTTGACTCATAAGGAATTAGTTCCAGTTAAGACTGACGCGGGCGTTGTAGAGGCTCATGTTTACTTTCTGAATCCAGAAAAATTAAATTCTGATGTGAAATATATCGAAAACGGCGACTGGCAAAAGGCTCTGATCGAAAAGCCGCCGATTCCAAAAAAATTGAACGAACGTCAGCGCAATTATATCCAAAAATTGGGCAAATGCTCGGGCCGTGATATTGTGCCTATTGATTTAGCTTTGTACCGTGAATTGATGAACCTAGAACTTGTGATCGATAAAGGTCGCAGAATCGCGTTAACAAAACTAGGTCAGGAAGTTTACCGTTACTTATAATCCACTTCTTCATATTGTTCTTGTCGAGCCGGAAATACCTAATAATACCGGCAACGTAGGCCGCACCTGTGTGGCCACGGAAACCTCATTAACACTAATCAAACCAATGGGTTTTGAAATCACCGACGCGAAACTTAAACGCGCCGGTTTAGATTATTGGCAGCATTTGCAATGGACGACTTTGGATTCTTTTGCGGAATTGCCCAAGGGGCGAAGAGTTTATTTTTCAGCTCACGCGAAACATTCCATTTATGATTTTTCGTTTCAAACAGGCGATTTTTTAGTATTTGGCAAAGAATCCAAAGGTCTAAACCCAGAGATAATTCGCGACAATGAAGAAACCAGTGTTTTTATCCCGACCCCGGGTCTGGTCAGAAGTCTAAATATGGCTACCGCAGTGGCAGTTTCGGTCTACGAGGCGCTCCGTCAGATTAAGTACAAACAGATCTAAGTTGCTGTTTTAACTTAAGGAGTCTATCCTAGTTCACATGATTGCAAACTTATTAAAATCCATTTTTGGTACTAAACACGATCGCGAAATGAAAACCATCCAACCGATCGTTGATCAGGTGAATTCTTGGGAACCCAAGATTAAAGCGCTGACGGACGAACAACTCAAAGCCAAAACTCCGGAGTTTAAAGCTAGATTAACTAAAGGTGAAACTTTAGATGATATTTTGCCAGAAGCGTTTGCGGTTTGCAGAGAAGCTTCACTTCGCTGTTTAGGTATGCGCCATTATGATGTTCAGTTAATCGGTGGGTATTGTTTACATAAAGGTCGCATCTCTGAAATGAGAACGGGCGAAGGTAAAACTTTAGTTGCGACGTTACCGGTTTATTTAAATGCATTGAGCGGTAAAGGCGTTCACGTTGTTTCCGTGAATGATTATCTAGTAAAGCGTGATGCTGAGTGGATGGGTCGCCTGTACAACTGGTTGGGTTTATCAATCGGTATTATCGTGCACGGTTTGACTGACGAAGAAAGAAAAGAATCATACGGCAGCGATATCACCTACGCGACTAACAATGAACTTGGCTTTGATTACCTTCGCGACAATATGAAGTTTGATCTTAATGACTATGTTCAAAAGAGTCACAACTTTGCGATCGTCGACGAGTGCGATTCTATTCTAGTGGATGAAGCCCGCACGCCGCTGATTATTTCTGGCCCTGCGGAAGCGTCGACAGATAAATACGTCATCATTAATAAAATAATTCCTCAGTTAAAAGACAAAGAGCATTTCACTACAGAAGAGAAATCTAAATCCGTTTCATTAACTGATGAAGGTAATAAAAAAGTTGAACAGCTATTAAGCCTAGGTAATCTATATGATGCGGAAAATATTGAAATCCTGCATCACGTGATTCAAGCATTGAAGGCTCACCACATGTATCGCCTAGATGTAGAGTACATGATTCAAAATGGCGAGATCGTTATCGTCGATGAATTCACGGGTCGTTTAATGCCAGGTCGCCGCTGGAGTGATGGTATCCATCAAGCAATCGAAGCTAAAGAAGGCGTTGAAATTAAAAATGAAAATCAAACGCTAGCATCGATCACATTCCAAAATTATTTCAAAATGTATTCTAAACTAGCCGGCATGACGGGTACTGCAGATACAGAAGCTGTCGAATTTAAAAAGATTTATGATTTAGAAGTTTCGGTTATCCCGACTCATAGACCGATTGCTCGCCAAGATAAAAATGATGTGATCTACAAAACTGAAATGGCAAAATTCAGAGCGATCGTGGAAGATATCAAATCCCGAACGCACAATGGACAGCCCATTCTTGTTGGTACAATCAGTATCGAACGTTCCGAGTTACTTAGCCAGTTCTTGAAAAAAGAAGGTCTACGTCACCAAGTTCTAAATGCGAAACACCATGAGCGCGAAGCTGAAATCGTCGCGCAAGCCGGCCGCAAAGGTTCTGTGACAATTGCTACCAACATGGCCGGTCGCGGGACCGATATCGTATTGGGTGGAAATGCAGAAGGTTTAGCTCGTCGTGAATCCAATGCTGAAGAAGGACCTGAATTTGACGAAGCATTTAATCAGTTGCGCGGTCGTTCAGGTCGTCAAGGCGATCCTGGCGAATCACGTTTTTACCTTTCGTTAGAAGATAATTTACTTAGAATTTTTAATGGCGAAAAAATCCAAAAAGCCATGACGTTCTTAAAAATCGACGAGAACGAACCGATCGAAGCTAAAATGGTAACCTCGCAAATTGAAGGCGCGCAAAGAAAAGTCGAAGGCCATCACTTTGATGTTCGTAAGAATTTGTTCGATTACGACAACGTAATGAACATTCAAAGAAATGCGATTTATCAAATGCGCCGTAATGTTCTAGAAGGCAATGAAATCAGCACAACCATTTTAGAAATGCTAGGTGATGTAACGTCCAACGTTCTAGATGTGAATATGCCAGAAGGTGCGCCTCGTGATCAGTGGAATATTGAAGGCTTAACAGTATCGTTATCTCAAAATTTTGGTATTCGGTTGGAACCTTCTATTTATACAGGTTCTGCAGAATCGATTTTGGAAGCTATTAAAGCTGGGATCAAGCACGTCTATGAAGCTCAGAAAAAAGACATGGGTCAGTACTTTGACCAAGTTCAAAAAATGATTCTTCTTCAAAGCATCGATTCAAAATGGAAAGAACATTTGCTAGTTATCGATAAATTAAAAGAAGGTATCGGTCTTCGTGGTTACGCTCAGAAAGATCCTTTGATCGAATATAAAAAAGAAGCGTTTATGGCGTTTGAGCAGTTGAACATTTCTATCCGCCAAGAAGTGGCTGAAAAATTAATGAAAGTTAAAATCGTAGCTCAACAAGCACAAGAGGCTTTAGAGTCATTCATGCCGGATGAGCAGGATTTAAGTGAATTAAATTATCAATCACCACGAGAGCAGGACATTGGTCGTGACTTCGAATCTTCAGGAAGCAAAGAGTCTTCGGCTAACAAGCCCAGAAACAAAATGAGCTACACTAGTGGCCCAGCTGATGATGGTAAAATGAACCGTGAACAGCGTCGCCGTTTACAAAAGGATAATAAAAGAAGATAATTGAGCTAATGACTCAATGTCCGAATTGTTCTAAACCTATTGCTATCACCGATGATAATTTCGGAACGCTCTATCGTTGTGAGCACTGTAATGCCGAATTTTTTATCGGCTTTGACGGTGCTCCTGAAAATTCTAAAGAACCTCTGGCTGCGGACCTAGTTGC
>NCGL01000137.1 GCA_002256935.1 Bdellovibrio sp. 28-41-41 | reverse complement strand
TTCAGAGAACTCTTTTTGAATTTGAGTCATTGGTTTAGCTTCAGAACGCATCAGCTGATACGAACGTTCAATGCGATAATGATCATTTACAGAGATTTTTCTTGCGAATTCGGGATCGTTTTTTTCAATCCATTGATATAAATATTCGAAACCTTTGTCAGCGACGAGTTGCTCAAATTCCGTCTTCACTTCCTCTTTAATGACACTTACCGGATACATTCCTCTTTCAATAGCTTGAAAATAGAAACCAGTTCCACCCACCACAAAAATTTCCTTCTCCGGAATAGACTCTAACAAATTGAAAAACAGACGCTCATATTGTCCGGCCGTCACGGTTTCTGGAAAGGCAATTTCGCTGTATAAATAATGCGGCCGAATTTTTAGTTCATCCGCCGATGGCTTGCTACTACCGATGTCTAAATGTTTGTATATCTGAACACTGTCACAGTTAACAATGCACGAGTCTGGGTATTTCTTTGCTTGCTCTAGCGCCCAATGGGACTTGCCCGCCGCAGTGGGGCCGACGACAAAAACGACATGCTTATTTAAATTAGTTAATGCGGCCAAATTCTTTCTCTAGGTACTTAAATGAAAATTCCAAATTTACAGGGCGACCATGAGGACAAAAACTAGACAAAGGATATTCATCCATATCAGCTAACAATTTCTCCATTTCAAATTGGCTTAAACTTTGCCCAGCGCGGATCGCCGAGTGACACGCCAATGTAGCCACAAAATCTTTCACGCGATTTTCAAATACATAACTCGTCGACACCGCTTCTGATTCGTTGATAAACTGATGAATCAGTTTCAGCACGCCATTTTCTTTGATCTCTGTTGGAATACCCAAAATACATATCGATGCTGGACCAGTTTGCTCGATCTGAATACCGATCTTATCGAGTTGTTCTTGATGTTTAAGTAGCAGCTCAACTTGATCAACTTCTAAGTCCATAGATAGCGGGATCAACAATTTCTGGATACCGATCGAGCCGTTTTTATAATGATGCAAAAGACGTTCAAACAACACACGTTCATGGGCCGCATGCTGATCTACCAAAACCATTTTTTCGGCGTTCTGGCACACGATGTAGGTTAAATCCACTTGCCCAATCACTTGATACTGTTGCCAGTATACATTTTCATTGGCGGCCTGTGTACTTGCCATAACCGGAGCGGCCTTTGAGCCTTCTGTTGGTATTGGCATTTGGCGATCCGCGAACAATTGTGGCGCTGGAAACACTTTTTTCTGGAATTGGGCCGAAAACAACTGTGGATCTTTAAAACTACTTTGGGTCGAATGATGAATCGGCATTGTCATCGACGACATCGTCATCGTTTCTGTCGTCATCTCTGCGGAATGCCCATCAGCCAAAGGAACGGACGCTGCCACCATTTCTTTCCATGGGCCTGATGATAATGCTTTTTCAAGAGTGTGATAAACTAATCTAAAAACTTTTTGCGTGTCTGAAAACTTCACCTGAGATTTAGCGGGATGTATATTGATATCCACAAAATCCTTAGGACAATTGATATTAATCACAACACGTGGGTATTCCCCGTGCATAAGAAGATTTTTATAGGACTCCATTACGGCACTTTGGATCATCTTATCTTGAACCCAGCGATTCTGAACGAACACCCAAATATTTTTACTATTCCTTTCAACGGCATAGGGACTCATAAAAACAGCTTCAACTTCAAACCCATCTACTTGCTTAGAGGCCGAGAATACATTCTCGTCGCCAAACAACCACTGAGCACGCTCTTTCAATGTCGCGGCTTGCGGAGTTTGAAAGACCATTTTGGGACCATCGAACACTTTAAATTCAACTTTGTAGTTAATCAGAGCCATGGCCTTGATCACTTGTTTGATTAAGCTATGTTCATAACTCGCTGTTTTCAAAAATTTAATTCGCACCGGTGTGTTTTCAAATAACTGTGATACGCGTACCAATGTTCCCACTGGCAATTGCGTGGTAGCCACATCCGATTTTTCTCCGAATTTAGATTGAACGCTATGTGCAGTTTTGGAATCAGGTTGCCTAGAGATAATTTCAAAATCAGAAACAGCAGAAATAGAAGCCAGCGCTTCCCCGCGGAAACCGTAACTGGATAAGTTCCAGATGTCTTCGTATTCACTGATCTTAGAGGTGCTATGGCGGTCTAAAGCTAAGGCCAATTCCGAAGGCGCAATCCCCTTACCGTTGTCTTGAACTACAATATCACGGCCACCATTATCAAATCGAACTTCAATTTTAGTTGATCCCGCATCAATGGCATTCTCAATCAACTCTTTCACCAAATGCGAGGGACGCTCAACCACTTCACCAGCGGCAATTTGATCGATAACTTGCTTGTTTAAATAGCTTATAGACATAAAAATCTCTTAGCCTAAAACTCATAGAGTGTCGATACGTTAATGCCGACATATTGCTTAGATTCGATATAGTATTTCACATCCGCCCGCAGCCCGATAACACCGATCCTAGTAGCCGCACCTAGGCGGAAAAGCACTCCAAAATTCATATCATCCAGAACGTAGGCATCGTTGCCGACTCCGGCTGGATTCTTTAGGCTGACCTCAAAATGTGAGTATTTGATCATGGGACCAAACCCGTAACTGGCCATAAAATTATGAGCTAATGGAATGATTGTATCAAAGGTGAATTGCGCATTCAGGATCTGACCCGAGGTTGGTCGACCCGTGATTTTTTCATAATAAGCCGGTGCGCCCGAGTGATAGAGCACCGCTAAGTCTGTCGACATTTCGCCTGAGAACAAAGTGTTAAATCCCACAAGTCGGTAACCGAAGAACAATACGTTATCGCTGCGTGTGTTAGACATCGTATCTTCAATGTAATTTTGCTGCTCAACTATAAGGCCTTGATAGCGGGAAATGTAGATTGGCTTTGTCAGTTTCTTCTTTTCTTTCTTAACTGGTTTCGTTTCCGCACCCGTCCCCGGGTCCGTATCCGCGGTCGAGTCCGCAGCCGCATTTCCCTTTTTCTTGCGATTTTGGACGTATTGGGCGGTCACTATTTTTATTTCCGAAGAGGAAATGTAGCCGTCCTGGTTTTTGGCTAATCGGATTCTATGGAAGTCGTAAACGAATCTTTGTTTTGAAACGTAGTAGAATGTTCCCGGTTTTATCGTGGCTATAACTGGTGAATCAAAATCCGGATCGGCGTAGACGTAAGGATATTCACCCGTGATTTCTGCGATCAAGCTTTGGCCTTGCTGCGCTTGAACTTGAGGCTTCGCTTGAACTTGAGGCTGCGCCTGTGCGTGCACCCGTGTCCCTGGCCAAGCCAAAAAGGTCATCAGGAGTGCAAGAACTACGACCATCGAATCTGCCACACTTTATAAAAGGCTTCGAAAACGATCTTCATCGACATTTTACTTTTACCAACGCGTCGATCTTCAAAAACGATAGGCACTTCTTTACACTTAAAGCCTTTTCGACTGGCTTTGTATTTAAGTTCAATTTGAAAGCTGTAGCCATTTGAAGTCACAGAGTCTAAGTTAATTTTCTCTAAGACATCTCGGCGCCAAGAATTAAATCCGCCCGTCCAGTCATTGATTGGAAAACCTAAAATAATTTTTGAATACAAACTGCCACCACGAGAGATAAGCTTGCGCATCAATCCCCAGTTTACCGTTTCACCTTGAGGGACATAACGAGACCCGATTACGAAATCGCAAGTGCCCCACTCATTCACATGTTTAATTAAATCCACTGGGCGATGAGAAAAGTCAGCGTCCATTTCAATTACGTGACTGTATCCTTTTTCAAGGCCCCATTTAAAGCCCGCAATATAAGCGCGCCCAAGTCCTTCTTTTTTCATACGCGTTAGCAAATGAACGTATCCTGGAAAAGCACCCATTAGGGTTTGTACGATCTGCCCGGTACCATCTGGCGAATTATCGTCCACCACCAGAATGTGCAAATCTAATTTTTGATCAAGCACCGCGCGAACGATGGAATCAATGTTCTCTTTTTCATTGTACGTAGGAATTATGACTAGACCCTTTGACATAGGGCGATCTTATTATAATTTTCTGTGGATTCAAGCAGTTATTCGATCTTTATAAAGCTGTAATTTCGCTGCTCGTTTGAGCATTTACCGGAGAAACTGTCGGAGCTAAATGCTTAGACGGCTTAGTTTGCTTTCTTTTAGGCAACATCAATGGGTAAAATGTCGTCTTGATCGTATCGGATTTGCGAATATCAATGCAGGCTAATTCTGGATTACGCTTGTAGATCACGGGATCAAAACCACATTCGTGACATATCAATGACATCCGCCAGCGAATTTGAATCGCGGTCTCAATTAAGAATAAGTTCCCAACGAAAATAACACCCACGATGGGCTCAATTTGATGACGAAACAGATAGTTAAATGCCATAGCACTCGCCAGTGCAGCCAGAATATTTAAAATACCCAAACGTCGACGCTTAAAATACGTTTTAGGGGAACGACAGAAGGCACAAAAACCGCTATGACTCATACTCTAAGTATATTCTATCTAAAGCCACGGCAGAGGCATTTCGCTTAAAATCTGGACAGATCTTAGGTCTAGATTTTATTAATCCATTTAATGGTTTATAAATTTAATCTAAACTATAAGGAATGAAGACATCTAAGATACTTTTATCTATTTTATTGTTTCTTT